>CAZYXI010000025.1:0-9310 GCA_964651215.1 uncultured Candidatus Peribacteria bacterium | reverse complement strand
TTGAATTTCGATCGCGACAAAGCCTTTGGCGGATTCGATTTTGACTTTGCCACGATCAAGACAAAGGCAGAGCACTTTGTCGTCTATCATTCTGACAACGACCCTTATGTCGGCTTGGCGAATGGCAAACGATTGGCGGCGGAACTCGATGGCGAATTTGTCTTTGTGCCGGGCGCCGGGCATTTTCACGAGCCATCCGGATATCTCGAATTCCCGTTTTTGCGCGATAAGATTTTGGAGATGGAGAAAAATGTTCACACCGATCACTGATTTCCTTTTCTCGGCAAAATCTGTCACAATGCCGCAGAAATCTTGTTTTGCCTGTGTCAGAACCTGCGAATTTGTTCCAATCTACGCCAGCCTCCTTCGCTTTTCCCGCGACGCCCGCGATCATCGATTCGACGTATGTCGTGTTGCCGTTTTTGATCGCACTGTTCTTTTATGCGAGTGCAACGTTCGCCATTTTTCTCATCTTGCAGCCGATCTACTATCACTACGTGCGACTATGGGGCATCAGACAAGAGATTCGCGAACACACGAGCGACGGACGACCGGCAAAACTCTTCCGCAAGTTTCACAGTAAAAAAGCCGGTACTCCCACCGGTGGCGGCGTACTGATCTGGGGCTCGGTGTTTCTCGTGATCTTATTGTCGCGCTTTTTCGCTTTTATCGGTGTGATCGACAATTCACTCTTGCAACGGACCGAAGTCTATTTGCCGTTATTTTCCCTCGTAGTGATGGGCGCTTTCGGACTGATCGACGATTTTTGGAATGCACGTCAGATCGGGAAAAAAAAGGGCATCGAAGCGGCGCCGAAGATGTTTTTTCTCCTCCTTTTCGCGTTTATGGGCGCGATGTGGTTTTATTTCCGACTCGAATATACCGAGATCACGCTCCCCGGAATCGGGATCTTCGATATCGGCTGGTGGGCGATCCCGCTTTATATTTTTGTGATCGTGGCGACTGCGAACGCGGTAAATATTTCTGACGGACTGGATGGGCTCGCAGGTGGACTTCTCATCACCGCTTTTGCGACCTTCGGAGCACTGGCGTATTTTCGCGAACACGAATTCTTGGCGATTTTCTGCGGCTTGATCGTTGCGGCGCTTTTTGCCTTTTTGTGGTTCAACGTGCCCCCTGCCAAATTCTTTATGGGAGACACCGGCAGCCTGGCTTTGGGTGCGACTCTTGGCGTGATCGCGATGATGATCGACGCGTTGGCGATCCTCCCGTTGGTCGGCTTTATGTTTGTGATCGAAACACTGAGCGTCATTATCCAGCTGACCTCAAAAAAACTCCGCGACGGCAAAAAGGTTTTTCGGATCGCGCCGCTCCATCACCATTTCGAAGCGGTCGGTTGGACCGAACCGCAGATCGTGATGCGCTTTTGGATCGTCGGCGCCGCCGCCGCGGTGTTGGGGCTGATAATCGGTCTCGTCGGACTGAGTACTTAGATCGTATGAATTCGTATCTCAAATCGTGGGCGTTTCTCGTGGTCTCTGCAATCGCATTCGTTTGCTTCTGTTGGTTTCTGCGCAGTCTGGTGATCGGACTGTCGCTGCCTTCAGAAGAATTCGCTTTCCCGAATTTCTGGGCGCTCGGAGGGTTTTTTCTTCTCACGATCGGCGGCATCGTCTTTGCCGGGTTATTGTCACAGCGGTGGTATTTTGCTTTGTTTCCACTCGTGTTTCCGGTGATCCTCGGCAGCGCGTTTTTTCTCGCGCCACTTCATCTGCTGCTCGTCTTTGGGGTGCCATTTGCGTTTTTATTTCTTGCCGTCAAGCAAGCGATCAAAAACCGGCTCGTGGTCCAATTCGGCTCCGATATCCGCCGCCCGATGACGACCGCATATCTCCTCATCTTCTTTTTTGGATCCTTCGCGATTGCGCCGTTTTTGGACACCGCGATCCGTGCGAATGCCGCTTCGCTTGCCATCGGTTTTTTACCGGAGACGGTCGAAGTCGAAGGTCAAACCATCGACTTGACCGCGACGCTCGATGATCTGATTGCACAAGAGATCGACAAAAATCTGGCGGTCTGCCAAGGAAGCGCCGAGTGCGAAACGAGATTACGCGCAGAGCTGACCGATCAAGTCCGCCAACAATTCGCATCGTCGCCGATGTTCGCCGGTACAAAGGTCGATAACGACACACCGCTGATCGAATTGATGGCAGCAAAAACATTCGATGAGATCGATCAGCACCCTTTTTCCGTTGCACTTGAGGAGCGCAATATTCCGGTCTCGTTTGTGTGGGGACTCATGCTGTTCTTGCTGATCTCACCGTTTACCATTCTCTTCTCGTTGGTAACAGTGCTGATGCTGTCACTTGGCTTTGAAATCCTGAAGATCGTCCGTGTTTTCCGTATCACCCAACAGGATGTCAAACAAGATGTTATCCGCTAGGCTCGCCGAACATCTTCCACCTGATCCGCGCATCGTGATCGCTCTTTCGGGCGGTCCCGATTCGGTGTTTTTGGCGCATCACCTGCTCGAGCTCCTGCCAAAATCAGCGCTCGCCATTGCCCATTTCGATCATCGACTACGCGATGCTTCTGTGAGCGATGCCGAGTTTTGTCGTGATTTCGCCGCACATCATGGCGTGCGTTATTTCGAGGCCGTTTGGCAAACGCCGGAGCAATCCGAAGCGAAGGCGCGCGCCGCTCGAATGGCGTTTTTGCAAGAAACCGCGGATCGGTTTGATGCCGATGCGATCGCACTCGGAACGCATGGTGATGATGAAGCGGAGACGATCTTCTTTAATTTTTTGCGCGGTTCGGGGCTAGCGGGGCTTGGTGGCATCAAGACATTCGATCCGCAAACACGGCTTTTTCGACCGCTTCTACAACTATGCAAGCAAGATATTCTTGATTTTCTCGCCGACAACGCCATCGAGTATCGCCTCGATCACACCAATTTTGAAACCACTTTCGACCGCAATTTTTTGCGCAACGAGATCTTCCCGCCCCTCAAAGCACGCTTCGGTGATTTTGATGAGCGGCTTCGGCGTCAGGCGGCGATCTTTCGCATGGCGGCGACATTCGTCGAGCAAGCGGCGGAAGCGTTTTTGGCAAAACAGATCCAAGCGATTCCCACCGAAATCCGCATCGCGCGCGCTGATTTTGCTGCGCTCGCACCGATTGTCCAGATGGAAGTCGTTCGAAAATTGCTATCGCCTTCGGTGCTTGACGCGGATGCGACTGTGTCGTGGTGTGATTTTTTGTTGACGGCACGATCCGGCAAACGCAAACGAGTCGGCACCTCAGAAGCCGAAGTCTTCAGCGAGTATTTTTTTCTTCGACAACGATGACGACCGATATAGCAGCGATGATGCGGCGGTTTTTTCGTCAGCTCGGTTACGAGGTCGGTGCCGCGATGATGGCGGATTTTGGTATTTCCGCAAGCGATGTCAAAAGTTCGGAATTGCCGTCGGCTTCGCTGACAGACGGCTGGAATGGTGTCTATCTCGCGAAAGCCAAGCGATACGTGCCGTTTGCTCGCCACTTGCCGGGCGTACGCGCGGTGTTTGTCTGCAATTCGGTCGCCTTCGGCACGGCGGATCGGGGTTCGGACATCGACCTCTTGATCATCACCGATGCGGATCGATTGTGGGTGGCGCGGGTATTTTGTACGCTTTTTTTCCAAATACTGGGGCTGCGCCGACACGGAGACCGGATCGCCGGCAGGTTTTGTCTCTCGTTTTTCACGACGGAAGATGCGTTGGCTTTTGAGTCGATCGCACTCCGACCGCATGATCCGTACCTTGCCTATTGGACCGCCGCTCTGATTCCAATTTTTGGAACGGCGGTTTGCAAAAAACTGGTCGAACAAAATCAGGATTTCGTCATGCGACAAACGGGAGCTCGTATGCGTTTCGATCATATGGACGCAGCCGTCCGACCGGGTGATTCGATGCTTCGGAACGGACTCGAATTTGTCTTCGGAAAGCACTGGAACCGGTTTTTGAAAGCAATGTTTTTTCCTCGTACCAAACGCAAAGCGGCGCAGCTTACCGATGCCCGTGGCACGATTATCTCGGATAAAATGCTCAAGTTTCACAATCACGATCGACGGCACGAATTTTTGGCTTGAAAACAAACCCGAAAGTGGGCAAAATCATTTGGCATTTTTGCCTTTTCTCGCTTTGTTCTTCCCCAATGGACTACTTATACCGGATCTGGAATTCCAAACAATTACGCAATCGCATCCTGTTTACGTTAGCGATTATCATTATTTTCCGCATTGCGGCGCATATCGCCGTTCCCGGAGTCGACCCGGAGTCGATCAAAAGTCTGTTTGAAGGCGGTGGCGCTCTCGCGATCTTTGCCGCACTGACCGGTGGATCGATGGAAAATTTTTCCATCGTGCTCATGGGACTGGCGCCGTATATCAACGCCTCGATCATCGTCCAATTGATGACGGTCGTCGTGCCAAAACTCGAGCAACTCAGCAAAGAAGGAGAATCCGGTCAACGCACGATCACCTCGATCACGCGCTGGTTGACGCTGCCTTTGGCGCTCGCTCAAAGCTACGGCATGATCGTCTTGATCTCGAACGGCATCGGCGGCAGTGGCGAATTTATCGATACTTCCGATCCGACTCAGATCATTCCGGCGATGATCACCATTTCCGCCGGTACCATCTTTTTGATGTGGCTTGGTGAACTGATCACCGAAAAAGGTATCGGCAACGGTATTTCCCTCCTGATCTTTACCGGTATCATCTCGGCTATGCCCGGTGTCATCGGCAATCTCGTCGCTGCCGCCGAATTCGGCAATACCACCAAAGCGATCCCATTCCTGATCTTTGTCGGTGTCTCCGCTATTCTCCTTGTGATCACAGTAGTCGTGATGGACGCCCAACGCTCGATCACCATCATCAACGCTTCCCGCAATACTACCGGCGAAAAATCAAGCCTCCCGATCCGCTTACTCCAGGCCGGCATGATCCCGATCATCTTCGCGATCTCGATGGTGACGTTCCCGAGCGTCCTCTCTTCACTCTTCGTCAATGCCGATTCCGCATGGCTGCAATCCGCCGCCGCCTGGTGGACAAACCACTTCAACACCTCACGACCGACCTTTGAATATTTGGTGCTCTATTTCCTCCTGATCGTCGCCTTCAGTTATTTTTACGTTTCGATCGTCTTCCGTCCGGAGCAAGTCGCCGAAAACATCCAAAAGCGTGGCGGGTTTATCCCCGGAGTGCGCCCGGGCACCGAAACGGCGAATTATCTCGAGTTTGTCAGTAATCGTATGAATCTCTGGGGAGGCTCGTTCTTGGGCTTTATCGCGCTTGTGCCGATCGTGTTTACGATGTTCACCACCCTGACTTCCACCGATTTGATCATTTCCGGATCGGGACTGATCATCGTAGTCGGTGTCGTCCTCGAACTGATCCGTCAGATCAATGCCCAACTCATCAGTCACAACTACGACAAGCTTGCCTAAGCGCATGGACAAGAAGGATATTCTTTTATTCGGCGTGCAGGGCTCGGGCAAAGGGACACAAGCACAGATCATCGCAGAGCGACTCGGGTACAAGATCTTTGAAGCCGGAGCCGAACTCCGCAAGATCCGCGAAGCCGAGACGGATCTGGGAAGATTGGTCAAAAGTATCATCGATCGGGGCGACCTGGTTCCGAACGATATCGTCATGGAAATCGTGGCAGAGTTTTTGCGCCAGCGATCTGCCGATGACAAGATCATTTTTGACGGAATCCCGCGCAGCATGGTGCAAAAAGATTCACTCGACGCCCTGCTCAAAAAGGCCGGACGCGAGTCGATCTGTCTTTTTTTGGAGCTCCCGCGCGATATCGCCATCGCTCGTATGAAAGAACGCGGTCGTACGGATGACACCGCAGAAGTCATCGAAAAGCGCATCCAAAATTTTGAAGCGCAAACAGTGCCGGTGATCGAACAGTATGCGACCGAAACCGATTTGATCCGCGTAAATGGCGATCAACCGATCACAGCGGTGACCGAAGAGATTTTTGCTCGCCTTAGCGCATAGAAACGATTTTTTGATCGTGATCGCCTTTGTGAAAATACTGATTGCGTGAAGCGGGGAGGTTGACGACCGAGCCATTGAGAGCGGGAAGTTTTTCTTGCAGGGTCGTATCGCAATTAAAAACGACCGTCCGATTGCGGACATCGATAATGCGTTCGTATGCAAAAATGCGTTTCGAGATCGGGAAAAAGAGGAATTTTTGTAAGACCGTCAGACGCGTGATGATTTTGATGTCCGATTCGAATTCGACATCCACGATTTCACCCAAATGTTGACCCTTGGCGGTTTTTGCGGCAAATCCAAGCCAGTTTTCTCCTTCGCTCTTTCTTGCCTCAGAAGCAGTCGTCTGCACTCTGTCTTCTTCAAACAAGATGTCGTCGGCAGAAAAGAATTTGCGTGATGTGCTCTGAATGCCGGCAAATTTGCCGTTTTCACGAAAAAAATGCACCGCCGCGATACAACCGAGCGGTTTTTCCTTGGATGATAGGGGTTTTCCCAAGAGTGATCGCACATGTATGCTCATGGCATGCAGTATGCAGCTTCTCGATTGTTCTTGCAATTTTTTTCCGACGCGCGGAAAATACTTGGGTCAAATCTGCTCGAGAAAAATTTTTCAAATCAGGAAAAGGTAGAATTTTTTTACAAGAGGTGATAAAATCTGCTGGCACTCATCCGGAGTGCAATGATGGCGATGGAAAATAACCTTCCATCGATGTTTCCTTCACATGTCGGGGCATAGCTCAGTTGGCTAGAGTGCGCGGTTTGGGACCGTGAGGTCGCAGGTTCGAGCCCTGCTGCCCCGACCAGTTCTTCCCAATTACTAACAGGATCTGCCCGTTTCTCTTTATCGATTTATGTCTTATCTTACACTCGTGCCAGCATTTGCATGGCTTTTTTGCTCTGCGGTTTTTTATGGCATCGGAGAATATTTTTCCAAAAAATGGGGTATTGCACCTTCACTCTTGTTGACGATGTGTGTGGTCATGGCGTATGCCGCCTGCGCACTCTGTTGGTTGCCGGTGCTTTTGCACAAAAACAGCATTGCCCTTATGGGAAGCATGTGGCTGCTGTTTGCCATGATCTCAACAATTACCGTGGGCGTGATCATCTTCCATGAAACACTTTCGTCCTATCAGATCGTTGGCGTGATCCTAGCTGTGGCGGCGCTCGTGTTACTCAGTGTCGAATAATTCGATTTGTGTATTCTGTATTGTTGCGGAATAGTGAAAAATGCACTCTCTCCTACGTATGAAATCAAAAATCTCCATTGTGACTTTGGGCGTTCAGGATCTGGCGAAATCTATCGCCTTTTACAAAAAACTCGGCTTCAAGCTCGAAACCGAACAAGACACCGATAAGGTCGCCTTTTTCTTGTTGGAAGGAAGTGCAGCGCGCTTGGGACTCTTTCCGCGAGTCGAATTGGCGAAAGATATCGGGATCGATGCGGAAGGAAGTGGGTTCTCTGCATTTACGCTGGCGCACAATGTCGCCTCACCGGAGGCGGTCGATTCCGTTCTGCACGAAGCTGAGGTCGCCGGAGCGACCATCATCAAACCCGGACAAAAAGTCTTTTGGGGCGGATATTCGGGATATTTTGCCGATCCGGATGGGTTCCATTGGGAAGTGGCGCACAATCCGTTTATGGATTTGACGTAGGATCATAACTCGAGGTGGCGATCAATAATCGTCGGACAATAAAGAATCCCTCCAAAATTCCTCATAACAGGGAAGGAAAAACAAAAAAGTCCCCGAAGGGACTTTTTTTTTACTTCATCGTTGGAAATGATCCAGATTAGAAGTTGCGTGGCGGACGCTCTTCTTTTGGTCGAGCGATATTGACCGCGATCTCGCGCCCTTCGTAATCTTGACCATCGAACATTTCGATCGCCTTTTGGGCTTCTTCCGGTGTCGACATTTCGACAAAGCCGAAGCCCTTGGAGCGACCGGTAGCACGGTCGGAGATGATGGCAACAGATACGACGGTACCTGCTTGCGAGAAGTGCGCCTGAAGCGCTTCCTCCGTAGTGCGCCATGGCAGGCTGCCTACGAAGAGTTTGCAGTTTTGATCGGACATAGTCCTAATAAAAAAAAGAAAGAGGTGTAAGCACTCTACTGACCACTATCGCTTACACTCACTTTCGCTCTATGCAAGGACCGGGAACCGAAATGCTCGCACGCATTCTTCTGCTTTTTGTTGATTTTGTCAATCATTTTGCGTTTTTTCAAATGATCGACCGATGTTTTTTTGGATCAAGGCTTATGGACAGGAGAAAATGCACAGCGGGTTATTTCTCCTCAGTTTTGGCGTTTGCCGATACTGAGGAATCAAAAAAAAGTCGAAACAATAGAAGGGAGTCATTTGGAATCACAAACACGCGCGCGCGTTGGATTCCCGGATAAAGCCTTCTTACCGAAAAACCGGAGAAGTCCGCTCAAAAAGGGACTGGTGTCAGTCGTAGAGTTGGAACAGTTTTTCCAAAAACGACTCACTGATCTCAAAGTGGGGATCGGCGATATACTGCAAGGCGGTAAAGGGCTTGTTCTTTTTTTCTTTCTCCAGCATGTCGAGTTCTTCTTCGATATCGTTGTCAAAGATGACCGATGATCCCAACTCCGGATCGATCTGACTTTCGATCGTCTGCGAATGCATGCGTGCCGTTTCCCGCGAATGCCGACTGCGGTATTTGTGTTGATCACTATCGTACGCCACCACATACGGAATCCGGAACTTGTTGAGCAGTGTGATGTACATCGGCATATTCGATTTGCCGGAGCAATCGATGATCGTATATTCGTAATGGAAGATACCCGCTTTTTTCGCCAACTTCGGCAAGATCACCTTCTCGGTCGGGCCCTCGGCGAGAATGACTTTTTTTGCAAAAAACAATTCACCGCGGTCGGGATTGATCCAGTAGTTCATATTAAAATTCCGTATATCCTCGTTCAATTCAAAAATATCTTCCAAGTACTGATGGACCTTCGTACCGATCGTCGCATTGGGGCGTTGGACGATACAGATCGATTTGTATTGGGACAAGTCGACAAAAAAACTGGAATGTGTGGCGAAGAAAATCTGAACACCGGTTTCGGCAATGGTGCGAAAGGCGAAGTGCAACTCCTTTTGCGCTTGCGGATGCAGAAAAAGTTCGGGTTCTTCGAACAGAAGGAGAAAAGGGCGAGACAAGGCGGTGCTGCTCTCTCGTTTTGTCAGCAAGATCATCCATGTCCGCAGTGCGGCAAAGATCAAGGCTCGCTCCAAACCGTGTCCTTTGCGTTTCGTGTCGACACCGTCATCGATGCCGA
>CAZYXI010000024.1:2050-9576 GCA_964651215.1 uncultured Candidatus Peribacteria bacterium | reverse complement strand
ATTATTTGTTCTCTGATTTTTTTATAAAACAGACACCAATTTTTTAACACCTGCCCTTATTTCCTACAACTTAGAACTTACAACTTGGCTACTTGTATCAGGCTTGTGAAAAAAACAACGCCTGTGCTAGAATGATGACGAAAGGTTGATTATGCCACAAACTTCCACATCATCGGAGTCCGAACCTTCGCCTTTGTTCGCTACCGGGCAACCGGCAACGCTCGAAATCATCCGCGCATTTCGCTTGATGGGTGTGCATCAGCATCCGCTTCATCATTTGGACGAGCACTCGATCATCGAGGCGTTCAGGGCGCTTCATCCCCCAACAAAATCCGCTCTCGAAAAAATGCACCACATCATGCACGCCGAAACGATCCGATCGGCGGAGATTTTGCTGTATTTGAGCAAATTGACCCTCAGCAAACACCAAGCTCTCCTCAACAATGTAACGAAGGAGTTGAAAAAATTCGGTCGCCTTCACGATTTATAGAAAAAAGAGCGTCCCCCGCTGGATCCAAGAGTGGGATCGAGGAAGAGTTCTTTTTCGCTCCACAAGCGATAATCCGGGCGAAGTGGTTTCTTTGCTTTTGCGATGTTTTTGTGCTAAAATAAAAGGATAAATAATACCAAAAAATCCATGCGCTTTCGGTCCGGCATCGACCATTGGCATCTCCCCGAAGAATCGTTCCGCGAGAAGCGGTTGGTGTTCGCTGATGCAGAGAGACCGAAAAGCGGATTGACACCTGAGACCGCCAGTCAAGTCCCAAAAAACGCATTGGAAAACATATTCTTTACAAAAGATGACTCGGTGCCACCGATCGATCCTGAAACAGCACTTACCTCATCGGTAGATTCGGTCAACTTTGTAGCAAGTTATCCTGAATCTGGATCGGAGATAAATCCTATCAACGCTGATGAACTCACAAGGGTGCTTGATGATATTGGCAGCGCGAATCTTACCGAGGCTCAGATTTCATCCGCACTCCGTCTTGTCAGGTATTTGGGAGTACAAAAAGGGTACATTGATGAAGTGACTAAGGTTCAAGAGATTTTCAAAAAGAAAGGCCTTGACAAGAATAGTGATGTCAAGACCATGCTGATCGCCTTCAACTGGGCACGATGCAAATACAATCTTGATTCAAAAGGATTCTTATCCGGTGATGCGGAAGCGGATTATCGGCTGATACTGATTGCGTATCGAGATGGTTTTGAGGCGGCTCAAATAGAAAAACTTAGACGAGATGTCGAGGAGAAAAAAAGGAAAGAAAAGCTCAGGAAGGATGTGGAATCAACAGCCACACCTGGAAAGCCCAAAGCGGATGAAGGAGCAGAACCGACATCACTCTTTGCAAAAAAATCACCCGATGACAGCACCCCTGAATCAGAGCCGACTTTGAGCGATGCAACGAGGGAAGAATTATCTAAGTATCTCGGTTTTACGCCGATCAAAGAGGTAATCGACTTCTTTGAGTTTGTGGTGGCAAATGGTCACATCAAAGAAGATGAACTCCAGAAAGAATTTGAAGAAAAGAAGGAAAAAAACCAAAACACCAAATACATCATCGCACTCAGCGAACTGTTACAGACGGAACTCGGAGAGCTCCGTGATGACCCAGAATATCGCCGCTACAACGACAAGCTCATCGATTTTGAAGTCGGCATAGCAAAAGACAGCCCCCTGATGAAAATCGTCCGAGAACATGGTCACAAGTATTTTGAATCGAAACACCTTACTCCGCAACAAAAGGAAGTACACGCAAATACAGACCGGATCGTGGATGCGATCAACAGATTTAGACCGTGGGGAGGATACATCGATACTCACGCCACTCTGATCGAGTACGAAAAGCATAAAGCAAAAATTTTGGCCACTATCGGGCCATTGCAAAACTGGATCGATGAAAATGGGAAATGGAAAGTCAAAGACAATCCGGAAAACAGGGGCATCCTCAAGGAGATCATTGTGATGCGAGACAACGCACCATTTAAAAACAGCGATCAACTGCTTACCGCCTGGTTGAGAGATAGTGCCGATGCGAAGAAATTTGTCAGAGACAATGCAGCAGAAATTGCGGAAGAACTGAAAGATAAAGACGGCGAACCAGGCAAGAGCGAAGTCGCCCCCAAGACACCTTGGTGGATAACATCACCTAAAGAACCAAAAAACATCGAATGGACTCAAAAAACTATTGCTGCCACTGCCATCGACCGGCAAAAGTTGGTGACGTTTATCGCCGATGCCGAATTTCAAGGAATCATCAAAAAAGATATCGAAGGCAACCCCCCTACTTCGGAATTTACCGCAGATAAAATCATCAAAAACTTTGCCGAAGGCAGCGCCGATCGCAGCGAGACGATTGCAATACTTAATGAAATCTGGTCAAAGGTTCACAACAAATTAATAGAAACAAAAGATAGTACCTATACAAAGGCTTATGGTGATAAGAACCCGCAAACCTTCTTGCAAGATCTCTTCCAGGACAAAGGAGTCCCGGGATTTGATACGGCACGGACGATACTGAAGGACACAATAGTTACCGTAGAACCGATACTCACAGAGCATATCAAAACACAAGTCCTCGATGATCTAACAAGGGGTAGGACAACTCCCCTTCTCCAGAACATCATTATGGCACGAGCTGGAGAATGGTTAAGTAAGATGACAGAAAAAAAGCTTCCCCTTCCCGAAGGAATTACAACACAAGAGGAGCTGATCGCCATGCTTATCGGCAAACCGCTTCTGATCGAACACCTGCAAAAAAAATCTCCCGACTACCTCACCGGTCTGGTCATGCAGCACAACGAAAACGAGCAAGAAAAAAAGAAAGCGGCATTTGTCGAAGAGCTTTTTCTTGGCAGCCCCAACGAGGCGACAAAATTAATGGGAGCAGCAAAAGAGAACTACAAAAAGAATGCCGAGGCATCGCTCGAAAGAGAGCTGACACAGCATTACGGCTTTGATGTTTCTGCAGCGGCACAGGGATACATCGATTCCAGAACAGAAGATGAGCACGAAAATGAAGTCAATCTTTTTGAGTCAAAACAAATCGCCGCGGAAAACTGGTTTGTCGATGGAAAATTGGTCGCAGATCAAAAAACAATGACAGACTACTTGCCAAGCATCCTGAGTTTTACCGGGGAAGAATCGATGCAATTTCAGAATAAGGAGGCCTTTCTGAATGCACTTTATAACAAAAGTGACGAAAAACACGAGACAGCGATCTCGGCACTCCAGTATCTGCAAAGCAAAATTGAGCAGCGCCAACGACTCCAAACGGGGAGTGTATCCTCCGTCGCGGAAGCGGAAAAAATCATGACCGGCGTAGCACCGAGCGACTATATCCGCCAAGGTTACGAGGGGATGAAGGATCTGTTGATGTACGGTGATGGCATGCAAAAGGCGGCGGTGATCGGTTTGGTGTCCTATGTCGGATGGAAAGCCTTGTTCGGTAAAAACGATATGATCAAAAAAGCGACTCAAATCGGTTTGCTGAGCGTTGCGGTCCACGAAGTCGCCAAGGGCGCGTTTGGTGTCGATCTGCTGGAAAAAGCGGGACTTTCCAAGCACAGCGATATCCTCAACGGACAATCGATCAAAGCCTGGAATGACGAATTGGAAAAGTATGGCGAACGACAAAAAAAGAAAGGGCCTACACGTGATGGTCTTGAACAATTTGCACTGACCGGAAGTGACATCGTACGGACACCTGTCCTGTTTGGTCTCAGCAATACGCCCATCAATGTCCTGCTCGATTGGCACGAAAGATTTAACAATGCCTCGTCACAAGACAAGGATGATATTCTCAGTAATCCCCCCAGAGAGATAAAACAATATGCCTACGCAACGAACATTAATAACACTCCCATGGAGATGGGAAAAATGGCAATGGGGCTCCTGATGCTTTCATTCAAGCAGTCGATGACCACCTATCAAGAAGTCGACCCGCAACTCAAGGGAATGTCGATCGATGATAATACCGGTCGCCAATTGGTCCGTGCCAAATATACCGGTGCGATCGAGGTCGGTGCCCCCGATAAGGTCAAGCAATTCGGTGAACGATTCAAACAAATGCCATTCCGCAATGACCGAGAGTTTACCTTTGGCGAATTTACCGAATACGAACTCGGTGCGGATACGATCGAATACAGCATTGACGCACCGGATACTTGGGCGGGTCGTACAGTTAAAAGTGTAAAAGAAGTATCTCAAGCAGGTGTGGAAGTCGGAAAAGAAGGTTGGAACAGATTAGAAGAATGGTGCAAAGGTTGGCCACAAGAAAAACTTACTGAGGTATACAACATGCTGAGAGATAAAACCTATCCCTATTTGACCGGCTTGGGATCGGAATATATCGAACTTACCGCAGAAAATATCGGCGAACACAAAGACAAAATCATCAAATGGTATGAGGAAAATCCCGACACAGTTGCAAGCATCAAGTACTACGGGACATTGCCATTCACCGCACCCTTTCGTATTGTCGGCTGGGCGGGGGGTCATGTACTGACCGGTTTTGAAAAGCTGCCGGACTGGATCAGATGGGCGGAAGAATATCTCAAGAGCCCCGAACTTACCGAATGGATGACCGGCATCAAAAACCCGGATAAAGAAATAATGGTATCAACTGACACGGAATTGATCAAAGCGCTTGATGATATGGGCATGAAGCAAAAGATCATGACCGCCTATGGTCTGGTGACCGATAAGGACTATCAGCTCTTGATGGCGACCATGATGAAAGACGCCACTACATCTGATAGTGTCTTTGAAACAGCGATCAACGAAGCGCGCGGCAAAAAAGTCGATGCGGATCATTATAGTGCCAAAGACCGCACCAAAATATATGCCGAAGATAAACCAATCACCCACAAAGAAATCGCGGATCTATTCTTTAATAATTCGTACGGACTCGCCTGGACACTCCAGGGCATTGCCGATGGGGTGATCAAAGTTGAACGAGCCGGCATCGAAGCGGCAGACATTACCCAAAGAGTCTTGATCGGTCTGCCCGGATCGATTGCGAGTCCGGTCTATGACAAAGTAAAAATTGCATCTCGAAATTTTGCTACCTTTCTGCAAGAAGATACCAAGGTTCGCTATGTCAACATCCATCATCACATAGAAGGGCAAAGTAACATCATGGAAGCAATTGTAAAACAGCGCGAATCGAAAGGTAAATTAGACGGTGAGATGATATGGACGACATTCTATGTAGAAGAAATATATAAAATTGTCAGTAATGATTTGTATGCAAAGCTAGATTTATATCTAAGCTCGCTTCCTAGAGATAAATATGATGATTCAAAAAGAAGTCAATTACAACAAAGGTTCGCTGAAATCGAGGCGGCATTTGAGGCAGAATACTTAAATGATCCTAGCATGTTAGATAAACTTGTAAGTATCAAGAAAAATACCAGAGGAACTGCAAATCCTCCTGATCCACCGACGAAATTTGTCTTAAAACTACCTATGGGAGATGCGCGATCGCTAAACCATGTTGGACAAAAAATAGAAGATATTATTATCAATCGTGTAATTGGATATGATGAACCCTTTTGGGAACCTTTTTTAAAAGCACTTAAATGAATAGAATCGAAGAAATGCGGCGTGCACTCTCACCGAATGACCTCACAAAACCTCCACCAGAAGGCACTACGCCGGAGTATGTCAATCCTAAGAAATCAGATGGTAGTGGTGGTGAAAATAAAAATGGACCCAATGATGAGTCAACACCACAAGGGGGGGGAGAAAAAAGCACAGATCAACCAAATCCAACGGATAATGCAGAGGAGGGGGTGCGAGGAAGTGATGATATCGATCTAGCAGATGGACTTGATGAGACAACAACTACAATCGACCTTGATTCGATTTCTGGATTAATACCAGAACCTATTGTTGATGCAATAACTGCCACACGTGAAGCCATTGAGTCGATTCCGGGTTTCTTTTCAGATTTAATGGATCCGCTGAATTGGCTTCAATGGATAGCAATGTCCCCTATCAAGCTTTTTCAATCATTATCTTGGAATCAGATTCTTGGACTATACAGTATGGTGGTAGTAGCAAGAGCACACAAAAAACAGGGTGAAATAATGTTTCCAGGATCAAAAACAATCGATGATTTTTGGAGAGGTTTTGTTAAGCAATTTATACAATATTCTGCGGCATGGGGGATATCACGAGAATTTGCAAAATCATTAGCACCTGGACTCTGGGATGCGGGTCTTTCGACAATCCCTCTGCTGGCAATATTACATACTCGAAGTAACCTTAAGCGGATTCGAAATATTGAAAACACTGGACTCACTCAAGACGAGCTTGATGTGTTGTTTGCAAATCCAGACAATAAAGCAAAATTAGATCATTTATGGAGACGTTTCCAAGAAACCAAAAGACCAGGGATTGATAATGATTTAGCCTTTAAAGCACATGAAGAATTATTGGGCATACCCGGTTATGGTAATGGACGGATAGAATTCGATCCAAAAGAGCCTTTGGAAATCCAAGAACGAACTCGTTTAAGCTTACGAAAAATTGGGAGTGCATTGATCGGAAAAATGCCAAAGATGCCAGAAGATCTAGCAGTCGATGCAGATGAGGAGCATCAAAAGCAAGCATTATTTAATACGTTTATCAGACATATCACCGCTACGAATCCGCGCAGAAAACACACAAAATATGGGCTGCATATGATGATGAGAACACCAGAAGAAGGCTACTATGATCCACATACGGCCGCACAAGAAATCTTACAATCTATCAAGACGAGACAATACACCGATACAAGCGAGTTATTTGACGAAGGTCATTCAAGCTACTGGCAAAAAAAACAGGCGATAATTACAGATCTATGCAATAACCAAGATATCAATAAGGCAATCAAAGATGAGATAAAACGGCTCTTGTATGTTGATGAGGCAAGCCCTGATCAAACCACTATTGATAAACGAGCAGAATTTATATTCGCCAAGAGAAGTAGTGGCAAAAAAAGATCATTCCCGAAGTTTTGGAAGAAAGAGTCGATTCCGTACGAATTTGACGATGTTAATAACATCATTCTTAGTAGGTTTTTAGACTCCAAAGAAACCGAAAAAATTCTAGAAGAACTAAGTGAAACTGATAGGAAAACTGTGTTAGATGAAATCGGCAGAAAATTTGCAGAAGAAATCGAAAATGCTCAAAGATTGTTGGATGACAAGACTGCGCAGAATATGCATGTGCCCACACCTCGGACCAGAGCAAAAGAACTAAATGCTCGTATTGGCGGAGAACAAAGCAGTGGTTGGCAAAGATTTTCACACTTGTTGGATGGCTTACTGCAGTTCCTACCGTTTGTTCCAGAAAGTTGGAGAAATCTTGGAAACATAATTTTTGCTTGGTTCAATTTTAAATCTTATCAAGATGTGAGTGAAAGAGTGGATGAGCTCGAACGAAGTACAGGTCATAGATTTAGATCTTAGTCAAACCCATGCCCCCAGAAACTCCCCCACCGACTGCAAGTCCACCACCACGAGTGGAGACACCT
>CAZYXI010000024.1:0-2040 GCA_964651215.1 uncultured Candidatus Peribacteria bacterium | reverse complement strand
GCAGACACTCCTTACTATACCTGCTGCCGCTACGTTGGATATAACCGTTGGTACCACTAACAAACTGTGGCAATGGGGAAAATCGGCAGGTATCGGTATCGGTAAGCTCGGTGCCGGAGCTGCTGTCTTGGGATTTAAAGGCGGCAAGGTTACTGCCGAAAGATTTTTGCAATATATCTATGACGGCACTGTCAAGGTCGTGACCCCGGGGCTCAAAGCTGCCGTCGATACGGCGATCATCAGTGGACATACCGTATTGCGTCTTCCCGTCGATGCGCTCAAGCTGGCGACCACGACACCGATCAACACCGTTGTCGGCACCACAAGAGCTGGAATTGCCGCTGCATTGATGCTTGGAAGCCCATTTTCGCAATGGTTCAAAGACAATGCGGATGCACAGTGGGCAGGAGCCAAACAAAATTATGCGCGTGCGGTCGATCTCAATCTCATCAAAAATACCGGACTACTCGCAAAAGATGTGTATTTTTCCGGAATAGATACCGGAGCGAACTTTGTGAAACCACCTTTCACAGCGATTGGTGCCGACAGGGTCACTGCTGGAATAGAAAACACAAGAAATTCGCTTAAAAGACCGATTTGGACAAATATCTTTATGTCTCAACAAGATATGAAAAGCAAGCTGCTTACTGACGGAATTGCGGCGAATGATAATGCAGTAATGGATAAAGCCGCCTAACCCACCAGCGTCACCAAATACATCACCAGACCGAGCGCAAAAATACCGACAAGGCTGAGGGTCAATTTGCGGAATAAAAGCGCAGAACCGAACAGGAAGACGATGCTCAGTTTGACGAGTGTATTGACCGCAACCGCAAGTAGGATAACGCGCGCGGCGACATCGGCTTGCAGATCACCGAGGCTGACTAGGTTTGCCATGGCAAGCGTGATCGCATCCACATCAGTGAGACCCGCGATCGCACCGGTGATATAGAGCCCCGAAGCGCTGAAGTATTCACCGATCTTTTCGGAGATCAGCAAGATAAAGAGAAAGAACAGTCCGAACGATAACGCGGCATGGAGCTGTAACGGCTGATCGATCTCGAGGCTGGAGGTACGGATCTTCTTGTGCTGTTTTTTGCGATAGAGCAGCAAAACACCGGCGAGCACGAGCGAGACGACCCCCACCACTCCCAGCGGCAAAACCACTTCGGCAAGCAGTCCGTGTCGCCCTTGGGTGACGATGATGACTTCGAACAGCACGCGGAAGAACATGATTCCGGACGCCACGAGGATCGGCGCGAGAAAGATGATCACCCCGGATTTTCCTTTTGATTCTTGGCTGATCCCCATCGTGACCGCGGTCGAAGAGACAAAACCACCGATCAGACCGGAGACAAGGATCCCCTTTTCGCCGCCAAAGACTTTTGCGAGAAAATATCCGACAAAGCGGATCGCAGCGACCAGCACCACCATCAGCCACACGGCTTGCGGTCGCCAATCAAAAAACCCGAACGGATCGATCCATGATTTTGGCAAAATCGGGAGGATGATCGCCGAGAGAATGATAAACTGTAAAATGGCAAAAAGCTCATCCACGCTCAGTTTTCGGGCGACTTTGTGAAGCGCATCGCGAAGCGCCAAAATGCCGGTAAAGAGGATACTGAGTGCAAGTGCGAAATAGAGTTCGTCAAACGCGATCAAGATGCCGATACAAAAACTGACGATCAGCGCCAAAGCCGTGATCACGCTAAAAAGTTTGCGCGTAAACACAAAATACGCATGGGTGATGAGCGGGAACAGCATCGCCATCACAAAGAGCGTCGGCAAGAGCCATGTGAGTCGGTACTCGGTAGACAAGAATGTCGCCAAAAATCCGAGCGCCCCCATCATCGCAAACGTGCGTACTCCGCCAAGCGGACTCTCGACGAGGAGCTTGTTTTGGAGACGGAACTCGCGTTCCAGACCGATCAAGCCCGCAAGACCGGTAGCCGTAGCAAGTGAGACGAGGAGGTTGCCGAGATCTTCCATAGCGAAAAAACTTTCTTTGAGTATAGCAAAAAAACGCGCAAGAAGAAATGG
>CAZYXI010000023.1:0-9654 GCA_964651215.1 uncultured Candidatus Peribacteria bacterium | reverse complement strand
GACGCGGCGATCGCGCACTTCTTTGACAGCGGCTTCGTCGGCAATTTTCTCAGCAATCCGATCGAGCTGAAGTATGGAGAAAACCCCCATCAGCGGGCGCAATTTTTTCCGTACGAACCAAAGGTCGTTCCTTCGATCGGCGGTGCGGAGATTTTGCAAGGGAAGCAAATGGGCTACTGCAATTACCTCGATGCCGATGGCGCCTACAATCTGATTTTGGAATTTGCAGAGCCGGCAGCAGCGATCATCAAACACGCGACTCCTTGCGGAGTGGCAGTGGCAAAATCCACCGAAGAAGCTTTTGAAAAAGCGCTCGCAGCCGATCCGGTTTCGGCGTTCGGCGGTATCATCGCCGTCAATCGACGGGTCGAAAAAGGGCTTGCGGAAGAAATCGTCAAAACCTTTTTTGAAGTCGTGATCGCGCCGGATTTTGATGATAAAGCCCGCGAAATCTTCGCGCAAAAACCGAATTTGCGTTTGCTCGAAACAGGGGAAATGAAACGGATTCCGCATGAACAAGATATCCGCGCCATCTCGGGAGGGATTCTGCAGCAAGACCGCGATGCGGCGACCGTGACTGCCGAACAATTGCAATCCGTCGTGGGAGATCTGGATCAAACAGAAATCGCAGACGCGCTTTTTGCCTGGAAAGTGGTGAAGCACGTCAAATCGAATGCCATTGTCATTGTAAAAAACGGACAGACGCTCGGACTCGGCGGTGGGCAGACATCACGTGTCGATGCCGCGCACATCGCGATCGAACAAGCCGGTGACAAAGCACAGGGCGCAATCGCGGCAAGTGATGCCTTTTTTCCGTTTCCCGATGGGGTCGAACTTTTGGCAAAAGCCGGAGTTTCGACCATCATCCAACCGGGCGGTTCCAAAAAAGATGATGAGGTCTTCGCCGCGGCAAAATCACTCGGAGTCAAAATGGTGTTGACCGGCATGCGTGCTTTTCGGCACTAAAAAGGGATCATGTCGAATCCGTCTTGGCTCGGAAGCAATTCCGCATCAAGCGCTTCGAGGAGCTCGTCCGAAAAATCAAGCACGAAGACGTTGTCCGAGAGAGACGTCAGATCGGTGTTGAGACGGATCACATCCGCCAGAGTATTCCCTTTGACAAGTTCCGCGATCTCGGGGCGCAAAGCGCGCTCGTACCAAAAGCGATCGCCTTCCCGAATACGCAAGAATTGATCGGTGATGATTTTCTCGAGCGTTTCTCCGATCGGGGCATTCGGCAGTTTGTCTTCGGCAAGCAGCCCCACCCACGCATCGATCGCGTCGACATCCTGATACGCAAAGCGCAAGGTTTCATTGAGCGCGATATTGCCACTGATCTCGGAGAAATCATCGATCCTGCCGAGACCGAAGAATTCGCGGATCGCATTGTAAGATGGGAGTCCATGATCCCGACCCCGTTGCAATAGCACCGTCAGCAGATCGACCGGCTGCAGCCCCGATTCTTCGAACGTAAAATTGCGCAGGGCATCGTCCAAAAAGGGATCGATCGCTTGTGCCGGCTGTATGGAAAAGCCCTTGAGGATAAAATCCAGATCATGTTCGTACCAGAGAAGCCATGGTCGGAAAAAGATCTCGCGCAGATCATACGGACTGCCACCGACCGGAACACCGTCATCATCGGCAAACAGGATCTCCGGTGACATCATGCTGTACCACAGCTCGAAGGCGGCGGTCGCAAACAGGTTGCGAATGCCGGGATCAAGTTCGGGGTTGTAGCCGGTATATGCCGGCAGAGGCTTGCCGAGGAGCAGCGGGAGGAATTCGTTATACGTGATGGCTTGGATCTCGGCGATCACCAAGTCTCGTGCAAAAAAGAAGATCTCTTCTTCGGAAAAGCGCGGAAACCGGCGTTTGAGCTCTTCGGCAAGTCGGTTGTGTTCACGATAGAACAAGGTGTGCAGCGCCACGATCCCGACATGCTCATTGACACGCACGTCACCGGAGAGATAGAGATACTCGCTGTCACCACCGACATTCGGCAAGCCGGTCTTGTTGTACGGCAGCATTTTACCATTCGTCATTTTGAGCTTTCCATCGCCAAAAGTCCGCAAGGCATTGGTGCGATACTCATCGACACCATAGAGCATCGAGGCATCAAGGAAAGAAGTCGTAAAATTGGTCTGTGCGCGCGGAGTCTTGTCGGCATCAAAGGACGAGCGCATATAGGGAAGCCATACGGTACCGGTCGCTTCTGCATCGTATTGCGGGTCTCCGATCGGCACGCGGACGGGGAATTCTTCAAGCTCTTGATCGGACGGTTTTGTCAAAGAGAGATCATGACTGATAAATTGTCCCCATAGCCAAAAAAAATCAGTCAATCCCTGTTGGTCCGGCATTACTGCTTCGGGTTGTGCCAAGAGATTGCTGAGCTCGCGTGCAGAAATCCGTCCGCTTCCGGCCGGAAACGCCACACCATCTCCATATTCCGCAGTAAGATAGCGCGCGAAACCTCGTCCGGCTTGCCCCCATGTCGGATGGAAGATATTGGTGCGAAATCCATCGAGACTCCGAAATGCAAAGCGACAGATCGGATGATCGAGTCGTTCACGCACATTTTGCGGAACCGATTGCCACCAAGCGGATTCACCGCCGAGCCACAGACGCACGCTTGTCTGGTAGAGACTCAAAAAGATCTCCTCCGGGGTGGGTGGTTCTTCGTAGAGAAGAAAACTGGTGCCGCTCACTACATCATCGTCGGAAATCATTTCCAGAATTTCATCAGGGATCTCTTGCAGGATTGATTCTTCCGCATCAGTCGGCGTGGGTGAAGGATCACTCGTCGGTTCGAGGGAAGGTGTCGGTGTGACAGATGGAATCGGTGAAACACTCGGAGAAGCATTTGGAGCTCGCGAAGGATTCGGAAGAATGGAGGAAGAGGGCTGCGGTGCCGATGATGCCGTAGGAGACGGCGTAACAGAGGGTCTTGGCGAAGCAGTCGCGGATGGAGACGGTGTAATGCCGGTGATCGTCTCGCCTTGGGCAAAAACGTTTGACGAAATCCCGAAGCAAATGAGTGTCAGAACGACTGTGAAAACAAATCGCATAAAAGTCGGATAATTAGTATTCTTTTTAATATAAATTGATATGAATGTCAAATCTATCCGACGAGCTTCAAATATTCGGTTTCGCTGACGATCCTGCCATCATATTCCGCCGGCCAATTGGTTGTGATCGGCTGTCCGGAAACGGCACAAGTCGCATCGCGGAGCTCTCCGGAAAAATACATCCAAGCAAAATTCTGTTGAATACGGTTGATATAATACGAATGTGGTAAGGGTATACGCATCCGCTCAGCATATTCGATATCGGCACGTTCGATCCGAAACGGACGCTGTGAGACGTCATCCCAAAACACTTGCTTCACAAGCCATTCGACTGTCTCTTGCGAAAGTCCGAGGGGAGAATCCGGAATCCCGTCGATTTCCGCCGTCTTCATCGACTCGCGCTCGATCGGGGACGCGTGCCAAAACTCTGTATTGCTCTCAGGTGACAGGGGGAAGTGGTAGCCGGAAAAGCTCTCCGCAGAAGGGTTGGGGGCGAAGGATGGCGGAAAAAACTTTCCCCATTCACCGTCTTTTTGCATTTGCTCACGGATCCGACCAACATACTGCTCGTACTCACTTTTGGAATATTGCTTGTTCAAAATACAATATTTCTTACCGAACAATCCGCAGCAACCGAAGCAATGCTCACAATTCTGCAAATATGCACAGTATTCGACAAATCGGCAATTATTGACGCTAAAACAGAATTTCGCGTCATAACTGTAAACGGGCAAAGAACACATATAGGTCGATTCACTTCCGACCGTACCGAGCGCATCCAAAGCAAACTTGGCATGGGGTCCGGCGAAAGTCGTATTCGCGCACATCTCATGATACGAAAGCATATAGCAGTTTTCGACATCTTTGCAATGATGGATAAAATTGCCGGTGGCATCTTCACAATGATCGATTTGCAAAGCTCGATGCCATGCTACGGAACGCATCATTTCCGCAAAATAAGCTTGGGCGCGAAGATAATTCCGCTGTGAAGAAAGATCCCATTCTTTGCGGCGCGCTTCAAATTCTTCTTTGGTCAGTTGCTGATTTCCGAAACAATATTTTTTGTGACGGAGGTTGAAACAAAACAAACAATCCGAGCAATTGCGACAATCGTATAAAAATGCCGAAGAAGAGACGCTTTTGCAATTTAGGAGAAAGACTGAATCATAGCAGTTCTGTGAATGGATCAGGTCTGTGCACCACTCGGAATCAAAGGAAAAAACAGTCCCCAAATTGTGCTTGATACTGTCAGAGCCATAACAATAGCGACAATCCTCGTTGTTTTGACCGGAGTGGGACAAGTAGCAATTCTTGCTTCGGTACCAGTCATCGGTATATTCGCAATTTTCGTTGTGTGATTGAAAGTTGTGCGGCAACGGACAGCGCGGAAACAGCTCTTTTGCTTGCTCGAAAAATGGTCTTTGAAAGTCAAAATCCTGATACGGCGGATCGGCATGCGTGATCCATTCATCCCGTTGCCAGACCGGATGGCGGCAATCGGGACGAAAAATCGAAACGATCGCCTTGCCCGTGCGATCACATTTCCGTTGGTAGAGATTCCACATCGGCCAAAATGCACCGAGCAAACGAAAACGATACTTCGGTGCCATACTCGGAAGGCTCTCACCAAAACCGAATTTGGCTCTGAGGGTCATTTCATGAGCGGAGACCGCGAACGGAGTGCCGGTCACAGAGCAGATCGCCGTTTGGGATGAAGGAAAATCGTTCATGCAACTGCGAGAAAAATCACACCCCCGCTTTTTTGACATAGACTCCGATCTTGTTTTGCCCTTTTGTGCGAGGAATCACAATATCCGGTGCGATCTCCTTCGAGAAAAACGACGAGGAGATCAAGCGCGCACCGATCGGCAATTGCGACCATATCTCGGCAAAGACCTTTTGCATCAGATTGGGCATCAAAAAAGCAAACACGACATCCGCTTCGCCATAATCGGCTTGTGAAAAAATATTGCCGAACCGTATCTCACTGTTTTTCGCTCCGGAAAAGAGTTTTCTGATCCGTGCGATCAGATAGACGAGCGGCGAGATCTCGATGCCGATACTTTTGGCGGCGCCCATTTTTGCCGCGGCGAAGACGATGCGTCCGTCGCCGCACCCAAGGTCGAAGACGGTGTCTCCTTGCTTGACCTGTGCGAGTTCGAGCATTTTGCCAAGCGACTTGCGCGAGCTGGGTACAAACGGGGCACCAAAACTGGCGCCGAACAAAACGCCGACCGAAAGAAAAGCGATCGAGAGATTGACGAAGACGAGTACAAGAAGGACAACGGTTTCAAAAATGGTCATTTTTTGCTGCGTAACGAATTGAAATACACATCTCGCAGTCGCTCGAGCGCGAATGACCCGATTTGGTCGATCGACAGCGCATCACCGCCGGTCGTTCCGATCGGCGTGCAATCGATCCCCTTTTCTTTTGCCATTGTCTTTAGCACCGGCAGTTCGGTGGCGGAAACCTCGGCAAGGATCACCGGAGTTTCGCAAAGCCACTCTGCCAGAGAGAGTGATGCGGTGATCTGCGCACCAAGCGTGGAACGAGCCGCCATTTTGAGAAGTGCCGCCGCCAGTCCGCCCTCGGCGACAAGACTTGCCGCCGCGATACGATCGCCACTTGCGAGGAGCAATTCGACAAGCGCATCGATGCGACCGAGATCGATTTCGAACGGAGTGTCTCCGAGCTGATTTCCGAGCAAACGTGCCGCTTCACTGCCGGCAAGATTGTTGCCGATACCTCCCAACACCACCAAATGATCGCCCGCGCGAGCAAACGAATTTTTACGCGGCGAGATGTTTTCGCCAAGTTTTCCCAAGCACGAGATAATGGCGGAAGCGGAAATCGACCCCTGTTCCGAGCAGTTGTAGAGCGAGACATTTCCGGAGACAAACGGAGTCTTTAGGCTGTTCGCCGCAGCGGCGATGCCTTCGATGCCGGTTTTGAACTGCCACATCTGCGAGGGATCTTCGGGATTGCCATAGTTGAGGCAGTCGGTGAGTGCGAGCGGTTCGCCGCCGACCACCGCGACTTTGAGGACCGCTTGCACGACCGCGAGTTTGCCTTGCGCTGCCGGCGAAATGCGACCGATGCGCGCCGGTCCGGCGATCGATACTATTGCACACAATTTTTGTTCATAATCGGAAAGTTCCGCAAAATCACGGAGTGGCGTAAAGACCGCTGCATCGGCTTCGTCTCTGGTGAGGATCGTATTCCCTTGTACGGTCTGGTCGTAGGTCTCGGTAAATGGCCGGGCGCTCGCGATATTTTCGGAGGCAAGCAGTTGCCAAAAGAATTGTTCCAGATCAAGATCATCCGCAATCCGTATTGGCGATCGAGCCATGTTTTGCTCGGCAAACGGGCGATCGACCACGATGCCTTCGGTAATATCGGTCGCCTTCGCATGACAGACATCTTCGCCTTGATAACGCGCGATGTAGACGCCGTCCTTCGTCACCTTTCCGATCCGACTGGCGCGCGCGCCGGTCATCACGTTGGGAAAATCCCACCGCTCGTTAAAATGCTCGAGCAGCATCTCGGTCAGGTCGGGCGGTACCGCAAAACAGAACCGCTCTTGTGTTTCCGCGCAAAGGATCACTGCAGCCGGCAAATCTGCTTCGGCGACATGTATCGCATCGACATCGACTTCGGCACCAAAACCTTTCTCTGCCACCAGCTCAACCGTCGCGCAGAGATTGCCTCCGGCGCCCAGGTCTTTGAGGGCGATACAGTCAAGGTCACCGGACTGCTTGAGACGCTCAAACAGATCGTAAAACGCGGCAAACAAGTGCCGCTCCAAAAAGGGATTCGGCTCTTGCACCGCGCCCTTGTTCTTCTCTTGGTCGGCTTCCTTGAGGTTGGCGCTTGCGAATGATGCCCCGCCAAAACCGCTGCGGTCGGTCGGCTTGCCGACGAGCACAAACTCGTAGCCATCATCCGCCGCGTTGTCCGGAACATACGAATGGATGAGGTCTCGCCAGCGGAGGACGCCGAGCGCCACGACATTGACGAGGCAGTTTTTGTTGAAGCTTTCTTCAAAAAACAGATCACCACCCAGATTGGGGACACCGAGCGGATTGCCATAGCCGCCGACTCCGGCGACCACACCACTGGCGATGCGCTTGGTCTCGGGCAATGCGATATCACCAAAGCGCAAGCCATCGAGCGCTCCGATCACGCGTGCGCCCATACAGGCGATATCACGGCAGATGCCGCCGACTCCGGTCGCCGCACCTTCGTACGGTACGACCTGGCTCGGATGATTGTGGGATTCGTGCGCATAGACGATACCGTAGGTCTCGCCGGAAGTCTTTGATTCGTGGAACTTGACGACACCGGCGTCTTCGCCGGGACCGAGGAGGATATGTTTGCCGCTTGTCGGGAGAAGCTTCAAATACTTGCGCGAGGATTTGTAGCTGGAGTGCTCCGAGCCCTGGATCCCCCAAATGGTCGCTTCGGTCAAAGTCGGATTTCGCCCGAGCAGCTTGACGATCTGTCGTCCTTCGTCCGGGGTGAGTGCGACCAGATTCTCGGCAAACAGTTTCGCGACAAAGGCGTCATCCTTTCCATCGATTGCAAGTATTGGTTCCAAAAGTCCAAAAAAAAGCGTGAGTATTATGCCAGATGAAAGGTATTTCCGTAAGGAAAATCGGCGAGAAAGTTTTTCTTTTTCTTTCAAAATTTGATATTTATTGCATGATTACTTTATTTATCATTATGAAACGAATATGGAAGCGAGCTTTTGATTTCCATTTCTATTGGGAAAAACTGCGATTGCGATTTTTAACCCCCCCGACCCCCCTTCTCAGGGGGAAGCTTCGCGCATCGGCTCTATTCGTGATTGCACTAATACTGATCGTACCGACCGCACAGGCGGATTTTAAGGACATCGAACGCTGGACCGAACTGGGTATCGCCACCGCCGAACTGCAAGAACTCGGTATCATCGAAGGATTTGGCGGCAATGTTTTTTTGCCGGACAAACAGGTCAGTCGCGCCGCCTTTACCAAAATGGTGACAGCCTCGGTGTTCAAAGCAAAAGATATCACCAATTGCTTGACGGATAGTTCATTCGGATTCAGTAATACCATTGCATTCCGTGATGTTCCGGTCGGTGAGTGGTTTGCGCCGTACATCTGTATCGCCAAGAAAAAAGGGCTGATCGACGGGTATGCCGATCAGACCTTTCGACCGGAACAGAATGTCAGCTATGTCGAAGCGGCAAAAATCGTCGTGGAAGCAATCGGCAAAAACACAAGTGATCAAGGCGAATGGTACGAGCAGTATTGGGGTGCTTTGGCGGAAACAGGCGCCATCGACGGTATCGACTTTCGTCCGTTCGAGCCGATCACGCGCGGCGATACCGCCCTGATTCTCTATCGTCTTTTTTTCACCAAAAACGCGCCCTACAATGTCGGAGCTGAGCCGTCGCCGCTTTCGGCTCTTCCGACTGCGTCATCGTCACCCACGGCAAGAGCATCGCCATTGCCGGATTTTTCTTCTGCGGAGGACGTAAACTCCATACCGAAAAACCTCCCCGAAGTGGATTTTGACAACGAAGATTGTGAAGAGATCGTGGCAAAAGTCTTTCCGCAATCTTCGCTCCAGCAGAAGTCGGACTGTCTCCGCCATGAACAGTACGATACCAGTCGCCAGCGCTGCGAACCGAAATGTAGCAGTTCTGCCGAGTGTGATCGTATCGATGTGGAGGTCAGCAAACTTGCCGACGAGATCTTGGAATTCGGGAGCGGAGAAGTCCCCGACTCCGCCTATTTTTCCCTCGAGTCCCCCGTTACCATCCGGCTGTACCAAGTCGAAGATTTCGCTCTGACAAATCCGCGCGATTATTCCGTTGCTGCTTCGCTGCGGAGCTTTCAACAGAATGAGACTGAACACCAAACCATTTGGAATACTTTTGTGAATGTGTTTCCGCTCGAGTATCTCGCCGCAGTCGAAGAGTTTGTGATTTTTTCCGATGGTATCGACGGCGTGGCAAGCGACACGAGCAAGATCGCGGCGGATGAATACGGTATCAAATTCGCTTTTGATCCGGCGGATATCGGCGATCTTCTTTTTGTGCTCACGCACGAATACGCGCATCTGATCGCCTTGTCAGAAAAAGAAGATCAGATCGGACTGGTCGCGGACATCTGCCGCGCAGAGAATTTTGACGGCAAGGAAAACATGCGCGACTCGTATTTGAAGGAATTTCGAGAGCGTTTTTGGGAAGAGTATGGGGAGAGATTTTTGGAACTCGAAAGCATCACCGATGATTCCGTACGGAATGCTTTGATGCGCGAACTCGGGGAAAAATACACCGACCATTTCTTGACCGACTACGCACTCACGAGCCCCGAAGAGGATTTTGCGGAAAGTTTTGCGGTGTTCGTCTGGAGTGACCAGCCGACACAAAACGCTCCGGCATATGACAAGATCCGTTTCTTTTATGACTATCCGGAACTCACGCGGCTACGGCAAGCGGTTCGTTGGCAGGTGTGGCATCAAGTTCAGCACGTAGCTTCTTAAGAGCATTAAGCCCCATTTCAGCATCTTCAAATCCGTTGGTTCCACTCATTGCGATTG
>CAZYXI010000022.1:0-9743 GCA_964651215.1 uncultured Candidatus Peribacteria bacterium | reverse complement strand
CACCTCGAAGGTTGGCAAGACAATCCGCTGCTCCTCGCGCGTGCCGAGAAAGCCCTCCCGGACAAAGACATCATCGAAGCGCATAGCAAGAACAAGAAGGAGTTTATCGCTTGGATTAATGAAAATCGCGATTTCTTCCCGATCAAAAGCCGACTGATCGATGATGATTTCTTCGAAGAAGATGTGCTCACCATCACTTTTGCGCGCCGTTTTGTCCACTACAAGCGGCCGTGGCTGATCTTTCAGGACATGGAGCGCCTGCGCAAAGTCGCCCACCGCAAGTTGCAATTGATCTTTGCCGGTCGCTGTCATCCGGACAACACCGCGTGCCTTGATCTCAAAAAAGCCCTCCGTGAATACGGCAGACGCCTGCGGGGACAAGTGCGTGTCGCGGTCGTAAGGGATTACGAAATGGATATTGCCCAAAGGCTCGTGTCGGGCAGTGATGTCTGGCTCAATAATCCGATCAAACCGCGCGAAGCGAGCGGCACGAGCGGGATGAAAGCGGCACTCAACGGTTTGCCGAATCTCTCGATCCTCGACGGCTGGTGGAACGAAGGTTTTGCCATGAACAAGCAAGCCGGTTGGGGCTTTGGCGAACGCAGTAATTTTGCCAGAGAAGACAGTGCGCGTGACCGCATCGATAGCGACGAATTGTACGAAACGCTGGAAGATGTAATCGAAGAATACGAAAAGGGTTCGAAGCACTGGGTCAAACGCATGAAAGCGTCGATCGCCCTCGTCGGACACTTCAACACCAATCGCGTCGTCGATGAGTATTATGAGAAGTTGTGGAACTAGAGGCTACGCCGGATTTAAGAAGTAAGAGACAAGATTTAAGCAGTGCGAAACAGCGTGCCTCCTTATTCACATAAGAATGTTGATACTTCAGGCTTTAACTTATAGCTGTAGTTTTGTATCCAATATTAAAATGCAATTACAATTCCCGCATTGACTACATTGTTTGCCTCCTCACCATCATTCCATAATTGCTGACCTGTATATGTATCAGCAGAAATTTTGAAAGATGCTGAAGTTTTGGGGATCGGACAAATCACATCAGCACCAACGCGCCCTGAAAAACCAGTATTATCAAGACCATTTAGATACGCCATATCCATAGAAAGCGCTGGTTGACAATCGAGTGGAAGAGAATTTGGAAATTCCATTCTCCCGCCCAATTGGGCAATCACCTGATTTCCTAATACTTTTGCATCATAATATGCTCTATTAAGTTTAAAGGTGCCGAATACACTAGAGTTTTCAAATTCATGACGAAGAGTCGCTTCTGCATGACCGACATCAACGGCTCCACTTTTATCGTGCGGCAACACATGAAACAATGCTGCTGTAATATCTGCACTAGTTTTATTTGTTATAGGAAAAGCCCAGCCTAAGAAAAAATCATTCTCATCAGCTTCGCCGGGATTTTTATCAAGAGCACGTGTTCCCCACACTTTTCCATGAAATCCATTTGGGCATGCAACCGTAAGACTCGGTTGGACACTCGGTCCAGCAAGTTTTTGTCCGGTTTCACCAACTACAAATTGTGATGCAAACGATGATTCAATTATTTTTTGACACTCACTGGCACTTGCTTTATGGGCGAAAAGTGCACTAGCTAAACTAATAGCAGCCAAAGTTAGTCGTGATTTTCTAATTGTAAAAAGAAATAAGGAAAAAAATTTTGGAATTCTTTTCCTTATTTGTCAATCATAATTCCTAGATCTATTCTGCCTAGCTTGTTTCAGCGACAATTTCGATGCTTCAGGCTTGTAGCCTGAAGTTGGATTTTTCCGGAAATGTCGTCACTAATGCCGGCGTATTTGTGATTCGAATTCCGGAAACAACTGCTTCAAGCTGCAAACTTGAAAGATCAGTGGACTGTATCGGAGGATGATAATCGCAAACCCCCTCAATCCGCCTTCCACCTAGGCGGACAAGTATCAGGGGGGAAGGAAACACACTCTGACCCCTGTCTACTGTGCACTTGCTTCTTGCTGACTTTTACTAGCGACTTGCTGGAGCAGAATATCCGCTTGCAGCTTGATCTTTTGCCCGAGCGGCTGCGTGGAAGGATCGTCGCTGAAAGCATCACCGGCAAAGGTGCGCGCTTCTTCGACATATTGCTGCAACAGCTGCGCATCACCGTTGACGCCGGCTTCGTAGGCAAGCACAAGTTTTTGAAAACCGAGGGCGATCTTGTTCGCGGCTTTGACGATGCCTTCATTCGGTGCTGATTCCAAGGCTTTGTTGGAATAAAAAACAGCATCGTTCGCGCTTTTCATCGCTCCGGCGAGGTCGTTGGCATTCAGTTCGACGAGGAGATTGACGAGATTGGATTCGGCGATACTGAGCATTTTTTGGGTCTCGCCGCCGCGCTCGATGACGAGGAATTTGTAGATGATCTCGGCGGTCTCGGCTCGGCTGAGGGGTTTGTTCGGTTCGAGGTTGCCGTTCGCGAGCGGAGAGATGATACCGATCGTCTTGCTGTAGCGCAGTTGGGGCAAATACCACTGTCCCGGAGCGGTGTCGGGCGAAACCGCATTCGTCATGTCGTTATGCTTGCTGAGGTCTTTTTCAAAAGTCTGAAGAAGGATCTTGATAAATTCCGCCTTGCTCACTTGTTTGTTCGGCTGAAATTCGCCGGTAGCACCATATCCGGAGACGATACCGCGCTGCTTTGCCTTGGCGGTATAGGGACGAAACCAGGCATCACCCGGCACGTCACTAAATCCGCCCGGAGCATCCGTGACGTCTTCGATACCGATATTGGCGCTGAGGAGGATCATCTTGACCGCTTCGGCGCGAGTGACGGGATTGTTCGGACCAAAAGTACCGTCTTGATAGCCGTTGATGATGCCGAGGTTTTTGAGCGATTCGACCGCAGCGAATTGGGAATGGGTCTCCGGCACATCCGAAAAGGAAGCTGCCAGAGCGCTTGTTGCGGATACAATCAAAGCCAAGGCGATACCAAAGGAGACAACGGCTATTTTCATATTGGATCGAAGAGGAAGGAGATGTGCTTTCATCGTAGCAAAAAATGAAAAGAAGGAAAATGGCGGCGACTTATTTGCCGATATAATTGAGTCGGATCGGACCCAAGATGGCGCGATTGCCACCGCGTGCGGAGAGTTTGACGCGCAAAGTCGCATTGCCGCCGGCATAAAAAGTAGGTGTGCCGGCAAAAGCGATATCGTACTCGCGCCACGCATCGGACGTGACCGTGCTGACAAGATTATTGGCGCCGGTGAGCGAAACCGAGGCATTGAGGCTGTCTTCCATGCTCACATCGAGTCGCGCGTCCGCCGGATCCAGCGAAGTCGTGCGCACCTCGATTCGGATCGGCGCAGTCTGCCAGCCGCTAAAATCATCAGGAATGATAAACGGGATCACGATATCGAGGTTCTGCAGTATGGGTTCTTGGGAAGCAAGTGCATAATATTGCTGTTTGTTGCCGTTATCGAACCCTTGGCTGAGGGAAGCGATATTGCCATTGCCGTCTTCTTCGATCGAAATACTGTCGAGCTGCGGCATGAGGACAATAGTACGATCGCGGTCTTTGAGAGCCGTGCGATCGATATTTGTGAGTGTGTTTTGCTCGGCATCGATGGTCTTGTTCGTGAGAGTCTGCGACGTGTCCTCACCTACGACAACGATGTCCGCATCGGGGAATGTGACCGTGCGATCGCCGGTGAGTCCGATCGTAGAGAGGAGCAAGCTGTCTCCTCCGGAGTTGATGAGAAAAGTCGTGCCGGTCGTGCCGCTGTCGGTATTTTGCAGATGTCCGCCGCCTCCTCCGGAAAGCGTAGTGATATCGACTCCGTTGATCAGTCCTTCGACCGTCAAGTCGCCAGCGATACGCACATCGTCATTGAAGAAGAAATACCCGTTATCGAGGTCGTATTGCAGATATTTGAGCAGCGTATTGCCGAATTGCAGGCGAACGACACCGTTGCCGGCACTGACGGCGTTGTCATCGCTGTCGAGGACAAAGAGCGTATCCTTGCTGCCTTTGGCACTGGTCGCCGTATCGGCGAATTTGGTATACGGAGCGGCATCAAGCAATTTGCGATCATTCGTATCGGCGCCGTTGTCTCCGGTCGGATCGAGCAGTTGGTATGCCGTGACCGGATCGAGCGCCGGTTTGACTTCGACTTGAAGATAATAGTCGAGCGCGGGATCGAGTGCGGCAAACGGCACAACGCTGCCAAGTTGGATCGAAAATGTCCCGTTGGGATTGGGCGTGATGCTTTGCTCCTCTTGCCAATCGGCAAAAGTCGATGCCGAGGTGTTGATGAGTTTGTTCGGGTCGAAATCAGAGCCGATAAGATCAGCAGATGTCCAGAGTGAAAAACGGAATGTGTGCTGAACGGTGATGGCGTTCCGATTCCGATCGAGCAAGCGTCCGTCATATTGGATCCCGCTCGCAGCCTGTCCGGCGGTTTGCAATAAACTCAGACAGCAGATGCTGAATGCGGCGCAGATGGTTGCCAAAAAGAGGTTCTTACGAAAGTTCAATGGAAGGAAAAGGAAAATCGATCGTGCTTATAAAATCATACCATAGAGCGCGCAGATCAAGAAGAAGGATCGTTCTTGCGATTTTGTTTCGATTGCTCGCCTGCACGCTTTTGTCGGCGTGGTCGCTTCCGAAAATGTGTCAATCTGCGATGGAAGAGGAAAATCGAAAGCACGACGAGCCAAACACCGACGAAGACGGCAAACCAGAGGGAGGCGGTAGACTGTCTCTCGGCATTGACCAAAAAGCCTTGGGGAGCATTGGAGACGATCTCGTCTTTGACGGTCGGTACCGAAAACAGCGTAAAGGCGAATTCTTTGTCTTCACCGAGATAGATGCGATTTCGCACGTCGTCGATTTCGATGATCGCGGTCCTGACGACATAATCCCCTTCCGGCATCTCGGCGGCGATCGGTATTTCAAAGATGCCATTCTCGTCGGCGATCGCTTCGTAATAATAGGTATCGGTCTCCGGATCAAAGAGAAGATTGGCTCCATAGTCAAAAAGTTCTTGTGCAGAAGCCTGTTTCTCGAAATAGATGATGACTTTGGCGCCCGGACGAGCTTTTCCTTTGATGATGAGGGTTTCATCACTCGGTCGTCCGATCGTACCCAGGTTGATCGGGCGATCGAGCGGGATCAGCGGCGCACCCTCTCCTGCGATGGCAATATGCGAAACGGTGTCCGAGACCTGCCCGGCATCGATGACCACTTCACGTCCCGTTAAACCCCGGAGTACTTCTTGCATTTGACCGACTTGACGTCCGAAATAGGTCGCCAATTGTCTCAAAGCAGCCGGATCGGCGACATCGGACGGAATGGGAGTTTGCTCACTTCCGTCATTTTGGATGCTGGTGTCCGATCGATATTCTCCAGCGGTTCCGATGCGCACTTCTTGGCTCCAAAGCGGATCGGCGTTCGGCACCGTGACATCGTAGACGGAATAGATATACCGTCCGGGCGGCAGGTCGATTTCGGAAGAAGCCACAAAGCCACCGTTTTGGTTCGGTGTGATCGGCGCCTGGTAGACGATATTCCCGTCGTCATCGGTAACCTGCAGGTATCCTTCTCGATCCGATACGCCGAGATTTCCGGCGATGAGCGGAGAGCCATCATTGGTCGTCAGCGGCGGCCGGATACTATTCGGTCCGAATTCGAGAAAAGCTGCCGGAGCCGGCGTTGCGCGTGGAGTGGGAGAGGGCGGAGTCGGACTTGGGATCACAGGAGAAGGAACGGCTTGTACTGTCGGGCGCTGCGAAGGACTCGGTCGTGGAGCGGGAGTCGCCGATGCTGCCGGCGAAGCCCACGGTTGCTCTGTCGGCTCTGCAAGGATCGGAGTGGCATCGGGTCGCGGCGTCGGCGAGAACCGATTGTTATCCCGTTGTGCCCCCCCACCGGAAGATGGAGGAGAAGTGTTGTCGACGGATGGGGCCGCAAAACTGCACATCGTTACGGCGTACGATCGGCAATCCGCAGCGCATGTCAAATGACCGCATTCGTAACAGAGCGACTGACAACTTTCGCCGCCGAAATCATCGGTGTCACAGCCTTCGCCATCATCGAGGAAGCCATCTCCGCAAATCGCAAGGATGATCTCGGCACTATCCGTTGTGTCCGATTCCGGGACTATCGCGGCTTCCAAGATAAAATCATTCCCGACATACTCCGGCGCCGCCTCATAAAGCAAATCGTCCGTGATCACATAATCCTGGCTTTCGGCTGCAAACACCACCAGAGGAGAAGAGAATGCGACCAATGACAAGACGACAATTGGCAGCTTGCGCATGGTACGGAGTATGCTCGACCGCAACCGCAGGGGATGGATCCCGTCACAAAAGCCTGTCGCCGAGTTGATTTTGTTTTTTCCGATGCTTTTCATGTTTGTTATTTTTCTTATTATATAGGCTTGTTCGCTTCTTGGAAAGATTAATTTGCAATTTCATTTCAAATATTATACAATACTATAACACCGAAATTTTTCGCACCAAAACAAATCTTCTTTCTTATACCAATATGAAACAGCATTCACTTTTTGCCAGATCGGGAGCGATTGCCTTCGGATCGGCGCTCATGCTCTCGACTTCACTCGCTTTTGCCGCCGAAGTGCAGATCTTTAGCAATGAAGAGATCCAGGAGAATTCGAATACCTTGATCTTGGACAACGATGATTCCGGAGGGAATGTCTCGCTGCAATTCGGAAACTCACTCAGCGAACAACTCTATTGGGATAATAGTGGTACACAATTCATCTTTACCGATGATCTCAATGTCCAGGGGAATGTCGACGTCGATGGCACCATCACCGCCGGTTCCGGCGATATTCAGATCACGGATGCGACCGGTAATATCGATGGTGAAGCGATCGCCGATGACACGATCGACGAAGGCAGTGTCGATTTCGGTACCGGCGCCGGACAGATCGGTGCGGATGACCTGATCACGACGGACAATTTTGATAATTCCAATGCTACGAACGTCCAAACGAATCTCGAAGATTTCGATGCCGCCGTGGGAGACCGTCAATTTACCGGAGACAATTATGTCACCGACGGTCAATCGGTCACCGCTGCCATCGATGCGCTCGATCAGGCGATCGATAGTACGACCGGCACCTCGAGCAATGCATTCATCCTCGACGATGACAATACCGGTGGCAATGTCACCCTCCAGTTCGGGACTTCCCTCAACGAACAGATCTACTGGGATAGTGCCGGTGCGACCTTTGTCATGACCGATGATGTCAATATCCAAGGAAATGCCGATATCGATGGTACGCTTACGGTTGGATCGGGAAATATCGTCCTGACGGATGCGACCGGTAATATCAATGGTGAAGTCATCCAGAATGACACGATCGATGATGACAGTATCGACTTCGGAATGGGGATCGACCAGGTCGGCGGTGACGATATCGTGGTGACGGATTCGTTTGACAACTCGAACAGCACCGATGTCCAAGGCGCCCTCGATGATATCGATGCATCTGTCGGACAACGGGTCTATACCGAACAGAATTTTATCACCGATGGTGAAGCGGTTGCCGCCTCACTCGATGCTCTCGACCAACAAGTCGCTGATAATGCCGGAGCCCTTGCCGGAAACACACCCAAAAGCATTGCGATTTCGATGAACGACCTGACTGTCGGCACCGATGGCAGCAATAATCTTGCCGATGTCTATACCGACTTCGATGCCGCCAACAATCATCAGTACTATATCGTCAAAACACAACAAGCGAGCCCGCAAGACCTTGATCTCAGATTCAAACTTCAGCTGCCGCAAGACTTCAAAGACTTTACGGGAACGAGCGATCTCAGCTTTTTCTACCGCAATACCGGTACGGATAATAGTGATAGTAAGCTCGATATCCTGGTCGAAGATGCCGATGGCGATGATGCCTTTACCGCTGGAGACGGACAAAATCTCTTCTCCTCGACATGGACGGAATTTGTCGACGAATTCGATGGCGCTTCATTCGATCCTGCCGCCGGAGAGTATATCTACGTCACCATCAAGGGCTATACGAGCAAAGATGGAACGACTCAGCAAAATCCGTATGTCGGCGAGCTCGTCATCAACTACAACTCCAATGATGTCGTAGCGCAATAACAGATCGACCAAAGTACGAAGAAAAAGAGTCTCACTCGTGAGACTCTTTTTTGTATCCGGGTTGATCGGAACTGCAAAGCATCGAAAGCCATACCTTGCGCCAAAATGAGCCAAAAATCGAAAACGGTTGCGCTTCAAGAGTAAGATGAGGTATACATTATTTGTACAACTTTATCTTGCTCTGGTGTTTTCAAAGCGATTATTCGCTCCATTGATAATCGGCATACTGTGTGTGGGCTCGCTCAATGAGACTCGTGGTCAGCAACGCATCTTTGAAGGCGATGATCGCTACGGCGTTCCGCAACAAGTCCTGATCATCGACGAGAACGATCAAAGCGGCGACCTCAAGCTGCAATTCGGGAATTCGCTCAACGAATATATTTTGTGGGACAGCAACGATCTCAATTTTGAGTTCAGCAACAGCATCGACCTCGGTGGCAATCAGATCAAGAATTTCCGAGCCGAGAATACGAATCCCGCACCGACATGTGACGCGTCGCGCTCCGGCCGGATGTACTTCGATACGGTCAGCGCCGGTTCGTTCGTCTGCAACGGCAGCGAGTGGGAACAGATCGATCCGGACGGCATGCGCTGGAGCTATGGCAGCAACACACTCTATCCCGAAAGCACCGCGAGCAAAGTCTCGATCGGTACGATCGGAGCCGCCAGTCCGCTGCATCTTTTTGAAAATACGACGAACGAAGACAGCTCCGCCGGACTGACGATCGAACAAGCCGGAGGCGGCGATGCGATCGCGCAGTTTTTGCTCCCGAGCGTGCAACGCTGGGTGATCGGCATCGACAACAGCGATGCGGACAAATTCAAGATCGCGAGCTCACAAAATCTCGATACCGATGCGCGCTTTACGATCCAAACCGACGGCAAAGTCGGCATCGGCACGACCAGCCCGACTACGGCGTTGGAAGTAAGCGGTGGTGTTCTGGTGAACGAAACGGATCTTACTCCTGCTGCGACGTTAAATATCGACTGGACAACCGGCAATCAACAGACCGTGACTCTGAACCAAGTCGGACATACGGTCGCATTTTCCGGTTACCGACCCGGACAAGTCCTGCGCCTGATCGCCTGCCAAGACGGCACCGGCAGTCGCACCATCACCACTTGGCCGAGTCTTGTAAAGTGGCCGGAGGGTGTTCCGCCGACATTGACGACAAGCGCCGGCAAATGCGATCTCCTTAGTTTTGTCGCGACGAACGCGCGCGGTTCGGTGGAAATATTCGGCAATGCGGCAAAGAATTTTTAGTCCGATTTTGCACAAGATGTCAGTATCCGCCAAAAAACTCCCGGCCGGAATCCTCACGTTTGTACTGCTCTTTGTCTGGCTGTTTTCGGGTGTTCCTCGACTTCCGCTGCTCGACTTTCCTCCAAACAGCGAGCGTGCACTTGCGGCGAACGGCGATATTGCGATTTTTCGTGAAGCCGGCGGACTTGACCAGATCGACACTTCGGTAACGGATATCGACTGGGATACGACCGTGCGTTCGGACGGAGTTTTTGCTCTGCAACCGAACAATGTCGATATCGATCTTGCCGATCCGGGTCATTATCTCGTGATGTATTCGGTGCCGACCGAATCCGCCGGCGGCCACAATCA
>CAZYXI010000021.1:0-9803 GCA_964651215.1 uncultured Candidatus Peribacteria bacterium | reverse complement strand
TATGTGAAAGTGAAGATTGGGAAAATGCAATTCACAACCAATACATAGGTCGAAAAAGACAGGGGTCGTCAAATCAAGTTTCAATCTCGCCAGAGAAAGATGATGAGGTACAGCGAGTCCTGGCAGCATGTGCTGAGAAAATTAGCGAGATATTGAGCAAAAAAGGATATGTGTTTACCGAATCTACAGAAACTCCGAGATATGATGTTGCTGCCATGACTTCAGAAGGATTATTTATATCAATCCAAAAACCTCTACTGCTTGTTTATTGTAAAACTGATTGCTTATTTTCACTTGAAGAAATCGCATCCGGCATTGCTGCTAAGCTCTACACGCAGTTTAAAAGTGAAATTGATGAAGTTGCCGAAAAATATCAAGAGAAGTCTATCTAGCCAATCACCTGCCGATCTCTCCTCCTGCAGAGCCAGCGATAAAGGAAATAAAACGGCACGGAAACAAGGAGGAGTACAAAGCCGATCGGACTCAGTTTGACAAGCAGGAAGATGCCGATGGCGGCGATGGTCGCAAACAGGAGAAATGCGACGGTGATCAGTTTTTCGCGTTCGAGCTGGATATAAAGCGCCGGCGTGATAAAAAGCGTCATGATCGAAGCGGTCAGCAGTCCGAACATCACCGTAAAGCTGAGCCCCGCCCAAAAGACATCTTGAAAGACAAGCGGCAAAATACCGGCACTCGTCGTGAGAGTCGTTAGCACCACCGGCACAAACCGCGAAGTCCCCGCCGCCACGACCGCTTTGCTGAGGATGCCTTCGGTTTCGCCTTGCTCCTTGAGCGCGCGTCGATTGAGATTGATCTGATCGATCATGATGATGGCGTTGTTGACCGCGATTCCGGCAAGCGCGATGATACCGAGCAGATATGCAAGACTGCGCGGTGTGCCGGTCAGGGCGAGACCGAGTGTCACTCCGATCTGGGCAAACAGCAAGGTAAACAGAATCAGCACCGGCTGCGCATAGGCATTAAACTGGATCACCAGAATAAAGAACATCAGGAAGATCGCGATCACCAGTCCCACCACGAGGGTTTGGATCAGTGCGGCGTTTTCTTCGTTTTCACCGGCAGTAACGATCGAAACCGTCTCCGGCACATCGATCGCGCCTTCAGATATCTTATCAAGCGCCGCTTGGGTGATGATGCCGGCATTCCCTTCGGGACCAAGCAGACTCGAAACGGTAAAAGCGATATCGCCGTCTTGTCGGCGGATGGCGGCAAGCGCATCCTGACGATCGATCGTGACGATCTGCTCCAGCAAGATCGCGCGACCATCCGGAGCAAAGATCTTCATATTGCGGATATCTTCGAGTGAGCGCGAGTCTCCTTGTGCCAATTCGACGACTACATCGACATCGCGACCGTTGCGCGTGATGGTAGCGGCGGTCGAGCCCTGTAAGGCGGTGCGCACCAGTCCGGGGACAATGTCGGGGTTGACACCGAGCGCGGTAGCGCGGTCACGATCGACGCGGAAACGGAATTCGCCGGGGATCTGTTCGAGATTGTTCTGGACACCGACGGTATTGGGGATTGTCCGAACAAGGTCGGTGAGCTCAGTGGCGACGCGTTCGGCATCATCAATGGCATTGCGGTCTTTGGCGATCACGCGCAAAGCGACCGGCGCTTCACTCGGCGGTCCGCCTTGGGCACTCCGCACTCGGATCGAACCGCCAAAGCGGTCGGCGAGTGGCGTCAGTTTTGGCGCAAGGTCTTGTTCGAGCTCGTTCGAAGTTCTCAGTCCCAATATCTCACGTTCGGCGATCGGCAGCAGTTCGACAAACAGATTTGCCGTTTTGCCATTGACGTTTGTCCGCACATAGCGCACTTCGGGATCCTGCATGATGATATCTTCGAGCAGGACTGCAGGCGCAAGTGTCTTTTCGCTGATCGTGCCTTCGGGCATTTCGACTTCGACCGTCACAAACGGCGCATCACCGCTCGGGAAGAGTACAAACGGGATCGGAATCGCAAAGGAGAGGAAGAACAGCATGATCGTAATCCCAAAAATACCGAGTCGCCGTATCCGCCGCGCGACCAAACGAGTAAGCCACCTCTCGTAGACGCCGATCATCTGATCGATGCGACGATCAAGCGACTGCCGAATAGCGCCCCCAAAGGCGCGTAATCGGGCAAAACGCCGACGAGCAGGTTTTGGTTTGCGCGGATCGGGCAGGAGGAGCGCCGTATATGCCGGCAAAAGAAAAAGGGAAACGAACAGTGACACGATCAAGATGATGATGACCGTGATCGGGATAAAACTGAGATACTGACCCAAGATCCCCGGCATACTCAGGAGCGGGATAAACACCGCCAAGGTGGTGAGCGTACCGGCTACGAGCGGACCCCAAAATTCTTGCAAGGCCTTGAGTGGCGCTTCGGTCGGACTATACCCTTGTTTGATAAATTGGTTGGCGCCGACCACGATCACAATGGCGGTATCGACCAAGATACCGAGTGACAGGATCATGGAAAAATTCGTCATAAAATTAAGGGTCTTGTCGAGCTGAAACAAAACGGCGATCGTGACGAGAAAAGTGATCGGGATCACGATCGAAGCGACGAGACCTTCCATCACCCCGACAAAGAGGAAGATAAACACCATTACGATCAAAAACGACTGGAGACCGCTGATGACCACATCGCTATAGCTTTCGCGCATGGCAACGGCGGCTTCGTTGATATAATCGATCCGGAGCTGATCGGGCAGTTCGGCGGCGGCAAAATCGGCGGCGGCGACACGGACATCGGCATCCACTTTGAGGATGTCCGAGCCGGATTTTTTCGAGAGCACCAGTTCGACCGCACTCGTCGGATCGCTGTTGACCGCTTCGACACTCGGATCGGGGTCAAAGGCGATATAGGTGAAAACAAACAGGAGGATAAAGAACCAGAGTGAGGCAGCGCGAGGGAGTGCAACTCCCGAGAAAGATATGACAGGAACGATGACCCCGACGAAAAAGACGATCAAAAGCGCCAGATGGAGAATGCTTCCAAACCGCAGATGCAAAACGCCATCAAGAATATCTCCGAAATATTGGGGCAGTGATTTTGCGGTGGCATTCCCTTCGCGCACATGGACAAAGCGATAAATACTCTTGTTGTCCTTGTCATCGCGTTCGCTGACTTCGGCAATATCGCCTACCGTGATCAGGGAAGGAAAATCCTCACTACTCAGATCCGCCAATACAACAGCTCGCACATCTTCGACAGACTCAAATTTGCCGACGAAGCGGATGGAATATTCAAAATCATCGATCTCAAAATCTCCGATCGGTGTATCGCGATGCGCATTCCGGATAGCACTTGTCACATTGCTGAGGGAGAGTCCGAGCGCTTCCAATCGCTGCTGATCGATGCGCACGGCGATTTCGCGTTCGATATTGCCGGAGAGACTTACCTGCGCAACGCTCGGCACATCTTCGAGCGCGGTTTTGAGTTCTTCGGCAAAATCGGTCAATTGCGCTTGCGTATAGGGACCGGAGAGCACGATAGAAACAAACGGCTCGATCGAGCTGTCGATCTCGGTGATCACCGGATCGTCATCGATTTCGGCGGGCAAAGCCGGTTTTGCCTGATCGACCTTGCTGCGGACATCGCCCATCACGCGCGTCATATTTTGCCCCGGTTCCATTTCGAGCGTGATACTCGAGACGCTGTTGCGCGAAACGGAGGAATATTTGTTGAGGCCGCGGATATCTTTGATACGGTCTTCGATCTCACTCGTGATCAAGCTGTCGATATCGACCGCTGAAGCCCCGGTATACACGGTGGAAATACTGACGATCCCGTATTCGATATAGGGGGCGGATTCTTTGGGGATGAGCAAAGTCGACAAAATCCCCCACATGACGAGGATAATACCAAAGAGGATCGCCACTTTTTTGAAGCGCAAAAAATACGCCGCCGGACCGGTGGCAATACTCCCAAGGACGCCGGTTTTTTGGTCTGGAGACATCAGTTCGGATAAATTATTCTTCTGGATCTTCGGCAGGATCGAGCGGATCGGTCGAAATCACGAGCGGAGTCGGTGAAACGGATGTCACTTCAGGCGGTGGTGTCACGATCGATTCATCTTCTTGATAGAGCCGGACGATATCACCATCCTGCAATCCCACGATCGGCTCGGGCACGATGATCTCGTTTGCTGCGATTCCGCTCAGCACTTCGATGCGATCGCCTTCTTTGCGTCCGGTTTCGATCAGACGTTTTTCGACCATCAGCACGTTCCCCGATTCGCGCTCGGCTTCACCGATCACAAAGACCGAAGGTGGTTGTTGGGAGGTGAGGCTTTTGAACGGGATCATGATCACCTCTTCTTCTTGCGGCAGCTCGAAGCGTGCCGTGGCAAAAATATTGGCGGGAATAGTGCGGTCGCTGTTCTCAAGCGAGATCTCGATCGTGACGCGGCGGGTGGCAGCATTGGCGACCGGAAAAATGTTCGAGACAAAGCCTTCACGCTCGCCAAAGGCATCGATGTCGATCGTGACGGGAATACCCTTTTTGAGAGTCGGCAAGATTTCGAGCGAAACATCACCGCGAAGCGTAAGGACATCGATCTGCGAAATCACAAAGAGCGGCGTGCCGATCGAAACGGTGTCACCGATCTCGACTTGTGCAGCGGTCACGACGCCGCTGACGGGTGCGGTCACGGCAAGTTTGGAAAACTGGGTCTGAGCGCGACTGACGGCACTGCGAGCGTTGTCGCGGTTGGCGATCGCTTGTTGAACGGCGATCTCGTTCTGCTTGCGCGTGATCTCGAGTTGCGTGCGTGCCGATTCGAGGGCATTTTCGGCGTTACTGATCTGATTGTCGGTTCCGACCAAAGAAACGTTGCCACCGCTCTTACTTTGTTCCAAAGCCTTTTGCGCTTGCAAAAGCTGCTCCTCGGCTCGCTCGACCGCGATTTCGGCGCTGCGGATCCGTTGCGGACGGGTCGTCTCATAATCACTCAGTTGCTGATCGATGGCTGTTACCGCTTGAAAGGTGTTTTCGATCATATTGCGGTTGGCGGTCGTCGTAGAGCGAAAGCCGGCAAGCTCGGTCTCGCTGAGAGTCGAGCCGGTGATGGTGTTTTGAAGCATGACATCGACCGTCAACAATAGATCGCGGATCGACTTGGCAAGCGCGACCAGTTCGGTGCTCGTGACGGAACTGCTGTCGGCGGCATAGCGGTCTTCGATATCAAGAAAAGTGTTCCAAGTTGTGAGGAACTTGTTCTGACTGTCGATCAGAGTCTGCCGGTCCCGAAACCCGAGATAGGTCTCAAAGCGATCGTTTTCGCGCTCGTTCGCATCGGTCGCGCCGATGATCTCATCGGTCTGCTGAAAAGCACTGCGAAAATTCGTGATAGCGCTCGAGATCGTATTCGCTTCGTTTTCCTGCAGATTTTGTGCTTGTAAATCGAGGTTCACAAACAGGTCGGCTTGGTCCTTTTGCGCATTGCGCAGACTGATCTGTGCCAATTCGACGGCACTTTCGGCGGAAGCGATCTGCGCCTCGACCGATCCGCTCGTGGAGGCATCGGTTTTCTTTGCGTTTTCCAGATTTTTGAGCGCTTGATCCACCACAAGCTGAGCGTTCTTTTCGCTTTCTTGGACTTGCTGCCGCGTGAGTTGCAGCGATTGTTCGGCGTTTTGCAACGTCGATTGCGCTCCGGACAGATCGACACTCGCAACATTGCCACCTGCGGCAAGAGTCAGGAGTTGTTGTCCGGGACTGACGATATCACCCTCGGTAACGGGCAATTGGGCGACCGTACCGGAAGTCTCGGCGGCGACGCCGGATTGGATTTTTGGCTCCAGCGTTCCGGAAACACTTACCGTCCGTGCAAAAAGCTCGGGCTGCACCATCAGCGCGGAGACGGTTTTGACTTCTTCGGGGGGAGTGTCGGACGCACCATCACCGCCATTACAACCGGTCAACAAAAGGATGAAGGCGACGGAGAGTGCGAAGGATGAACGCTTCATCGGAGCAAGAGACGGAAAAGCTGATCACATTTTTGTGCCGGATCACAATCGACCGCAAGTTCACCTTTGAGCGGAAGGCTGAGTGCCATCATCAAAAAGTCCAAAAACCCTCCGACGATCTCGGCGGCAAGGCGTGGATCAAGTTCGCGGAAGACTTTTTCTTCGACGCCTTGTTCAATGATCCGCGTGAGGATCTCGATCGACATGGCGCGCTCGCGCAAGACGATCTTGAGGACATCCGTGTCATGAGCAAATATCTGCTGAACGAGCAGTTGCGAAACGGCATCCTCACGTTTCATCGAAGACAAAAACTGGTCAAAGATCTCGCGCAGTTTTTGATCGGCGGGAATCTTTTTTTTGGCGGCGGTCAGTGCGATTTCACGAAACCCTGCCGGTACGAGGCGCATCGCTTCGATCAGGATGTCTTTTTTGTTCTCGAAGAAATAATAGAGTGCCGACTTGGAGACTTTGGCATGGATGGCGATCTCGGTCATCGAGGGGCTCATATTGCCTTCGGCGATGATCTGGCGAGTAGAGTGGATGATACGCTGACGCGTAGCAGAGACTGGACGATTCATGTTAAATGGTATAAAAAAAACTGACTGGGTGGTCAGTTTTTACGAATTGTGATTTTTCGTCAAGAAGATTTTCTTGAAAAATCGAGCAATGATTGTACGACAAAATCGCCTCATCCAGTATGCTTAAGCCACATACAAAGGTATTACGGAGCAAAAAAATCCTGTAACCAAGGCTACTATTCTTGGATCCGTTTTTGGAAGTCTTTCGTCTCGGTGTTGATCTGCACAATGTCGCCCTCGTTGACGTAGAGCGGTACTTGGACGACCAGACCGTTTTCGAGTGTCGCCGGTTTGGTACCGCCTTGCGCGGTATCGCCTTTGACGCCGGGCGGTGTTTCGATGACGGCGAATTTGAGCGCCGGCGGAAACTGGACTTGGATCGGCATGCCTTCAAAATGCCGGATGTCGACTTCTTCGCCTTCTTTGAGAAACACGGCGTCCTCATCCAGCATTTCTCCCGAAAGAGTGAATTGTTCAAATGTCTCACTGTTCATGAATTCGTAATCGTCGCCGCTTTGATAGAGATATTGCGCCCGAAAAAATCCGACTTCCGCCGGCTCGAGCTTGTCGTTGCCTTGAAAAGTCTTGGGGATCGTCGCTCCCGTCTTGAGGTTTTTGATCGTGGTCTTCAGCACTCCCGCGCCGCGCGCCTGCTTGCTGTGCTGACAAGCGGTCACCACAAACGGTTCGCCATCCAGCACGATCGTGTGTCCGACACGCAATTCACCCAACGAATACATATGTCTTGAAAAAATATCGCAGCGATTATCTCAGAAGCCGGATTTCTCGGCAATCAGAAAAATCAAAGGAGGCAATCACAAATGACAGATTACAAATTTTTCAGGAGCTTCCCATTCGCGCGAACCTCATCCATCTCGACAGTCCCGATCAAGGCTACAATTCCGGAAGAGGATCAGCAATCTTTCTGCGGTTCCGCAAGTTTTCCAACCGACAGCTTTGCGCAATATTCGCACCTATTTATTATCAAAGAGTCCCGTAATCTCTTTTTTGAATTCGTCGATGTCTTTGAATTGGCGATAGACGCTCGCAAACCGGATATAGGCGATATGATCGAGATCTTTGAGCGCCGCCATCACGGTCGCGCCGATCTCTTCGCTGCTGATCTCGGTGTGGCTCGCCCAGCCCTCGGCAAGATCGCTGACCACCTCGCGGACGCGATCGCGAGAGATCGGGCGTTTGCCGCAGGCGATCATGATACTCGCTTCCAATTTTTCGGGGGAGAATTTTTCTTCCGTGCCATCGCGCTTGATCACCATCAGATTGCCGGTCGACACGCGTTCGACGGTCGAAAAGCGGAAGTTGCATTTTTCGCATTCGCGGCGGCGGCGGATCGAGCGCCCTTCACGCTCCGGGCGCGAATCGACGACTTTGGTGTCGGGATGATGACATTTGGGACAGATCATGGAAGGAGAGGAAATCCGAAAACAGAATCATTGTGCCGCAATGAGGGCAAGTTGCAAAGAGCAGGAAAAACTACCGCATTCGCTCCATCACCGATGCGAGATCGGAGGGAAGCGGAGAGATGACCTCGACTTGTCTTCCGTTTTCGGGGTGCGGGAACCGGAGCCGACACGCATGCAAAAACTGACGCTTGAGTCCGAATTGTTTCCGAAACGCCTTGTTTTTTTCAAAATCACCGTGGAGTTGATCAAGGCAGAGCGGATGCCCAAGAGCGGCGAAATGCGCGCGGATCTGATGGGTGCGCCCGGTCTCAAGGTCGATTTCGACCAAGGTCGTTTCTGCAAAACGCGAAAGCACGCGATAATGCGTGACCGCCCTTTTGCCGCTGCCGGCGGTGATTTTTTGTCCGTGTGTGTGCCGTTCGAGCGGCAGATCGATCGTGCCGCCGGAATCTGTGAGCCTGCCAAAGACGAGTGCCTGATACTGTTTGTGGAACGCTCCGCCTCTAAGTGATTTGAGCAATCCGCGCAAGGCTTTGCCATGCTTCGCGACGAGCAATATCCCGCTCGTGTCTTTGTCGAGTCGGTGCGCGAGACGCAAAGTCTCGTCGGGGTACATCGCCGATACGACTTCGATCACACTCCGTCCCAACGCCGTTCCCGAGCCCGGGTGCACGCTCATGCCTGCCGGTTTGTCGAGGGCAAGCAGATCGGCATCTTCGTACAAAATCGAGATCTTCGCCTTCACCGCCTCCGGGATCGGTGCTGCGAGCGAAGTCGGTTTTTTTGTGGAAGCAGGAGGATCGAATTGCAAAAACACCGCAACCACATCCCCTTCGCTCAAAACTTCTTCGCCCTTGGCACGCTTGCCGTTGAGCTTGATGCGCTTGGTGCGCAAGGCCTTGTGAATGCCCGAAAGCGGCAACTCGGCAAATTGCTTCCGCAGCCACTTGTGGAGCTTGATGCCATCATCGTCTTTGGAAATGGGGAATTCGTTCATGGTGCGGCGAAGCGAAAAATCTGCAAAAACCATTTTGCCCATTTTTGCTGATTTTGGCATGATGATTTTCGCATTTTCCCCACGTACCATGTTCAATCAGATGAAAGATCTCTACAAGATGCAGAAGCAAGCCAAAGAGATGAAAAAGATGTTGAAGACGATCGAAGTCGAAGCCGAAGAAGACGGCGCTTTGGTGGTGGTCAACGCCGCGCAAGAGATCGTTTCGATCGAGCTCAACGAATCGCTGTTGCAGCCGACCAACAAAAAACGGATCGAAAAAAACATCCTCACCGCATTGCAACGCGCGAACAAAAAAGCGCAAGAAGTCGCCGCCGAAAAGATGAGACCACTGATGGGACAGATGGGGCTGCCGGGGGGTGGAGAGTGATTTTTGATAGATAAGCGAGGCAAAGTTTGCCATTGACAAAAGAGATGAATTCTCCTAATTTGGCAAACCAAATTTTGCAATATGAATCTCGCTACAGAAAACGCCATCGATAGCCCCCTTGTTGAAAAAAAACGTACACCAAGGGGAGCAACCATTACCAAGATCGATGCTGGGTACATCGATGCTGCACTCCTGGGCATGTTTCAGATCGAGATTAGACAAACTCGTGACGCCATCATTTACTTATTATCCAACCCACACCCGGATTATGATTGTATTTCCGAAAATCTCGGCATCGATTATAGTTTTCTCGATCACGGCGATTTCGAGGGTTTTGTAGAGCATGTACGGTACAAATTAGAGCATCCGCTAGAAGGTATATTCGGGATAAAGAAAAAAATCTGGGGGGTTTTTATCCATCCCAATTTTCCAAGAGAT
>CAZYXI010000020.1:0-9881 GCA_964651215.1 uncultured Candidatus Peribacteria bacterium | reverse complement strand
ATTGTAACGGCGATTATAACCTCCCCGATCTCGATATGTTTAGCGGCTATTGTGCCGGTTGGTCGCTGCGCGCTTTGCTCGAAGAAGGCTTCAATGGCGTGCCCGGCAAAACCGAATCCGCACCTCCAAAAAACCTCTCTTCCGCTGTTTCGCAGATGGTCAATTTCCTTGGCACGCTTCAAAACGAATGGGCGGGTGCACAAGCGTTTAGTAGTTTTGACACCTATCTCGCGCCTTTCGTGAAAAAATTCGCCCTGGAGACGGAAAAAGAACTCGAAGAAGCGAACGCCTCGTTTGACTCGCCGGAAGCGAAACAAGCCTTTATCGATGACAAGACCTACAAGTACGTGCATCAAAATATCCAGAGTTTCGTCTTTAACCTCAATGTACCAAGTCGCTGGGGCACGCAGACGCCGTTTACAAACATCACGCTCGACTGGACGGTACCGGAAGACTTGCAAGACAAACGCCTCAAACTCGGCGGCGAATTTTTTCCCTACACCTTCAAAGAGCTGCAAAAAGAAATGGGGATCATCAATCGCGCCTACATTGAAGTGATGACCGCCGGTGACGCCTGCGGACGCGTCTTTACCTTTCCGATCCCGACCTACAACATCACGCCGGAATTCAACTGGGACGACCCGAATACCGAACTGCTTTTTGAAATGACGGCGAAATACGGCATGCCGTACTTCCAAAATTTCCTCAACAGCGACATGAAACCAAACCATGTCCGCTCGATGTGCTGCCGTTTGCAGCTGGACCTCAATGAGCTCCTCAAGCGCGGGAACGGGCTCTTCGGTTCCGCCGAAATGACCGGTTCGATCGGTGTGGTCACCATCGCCGCGGCGCGGATCGGGTATACCTGCAAAGGCGACAAACAAGCATTTCTCGATCGCATCGGGCACCTGATGGAATTGGCGAAGACATCGCTCGAGATCAAGCGCGAAGAGATCCAAAAGTGGATGGATCGCGGACTATTCCCTTTTACCAAGCGGTATCTCGGCACGCTCAACAATCACTTCAGTACGATCGGTATCAACGGACTCAACGAAGCGATCCTCAACTTTACCGATGGCAAGTACGATATCGCTGACCACGAAGGGCAAGCGCTTGCGCAAGAGATCCTCCTGTTTATGCGCCAAAAGCTGACCGAATACCAGAACGAAACCGGCAATCTCTACAATCTCGAAGCGACTCCGGCGGAGGGAACGACCTATCGCTTTGCCAAGGAAGACCGCAAGCGTTTTCCGGATATCATCCAAGCCGGCACCAAAGACGCACCGTATTATACGAACAGTTCGCAATTGCCGGTGGAATACACCGACGATGCCTTCGAAGCGCTCAAACTGCAGGACCCGTTGCAAACGCTCTACACCGGCGGCACTGTACTCCACCTCTACATGGGCGAGCGCATCTCAGACGCGACCGCCTGCAAAAAGATGGTACGCACGGTACTCACCAACTTCCGCCTGCCCTATATCACGATCACGCCAACCTTTAGCATCTGTCCAAAACACGGCTACCTGAGCGGCGAACACGACTTTTGCCCGAAATGTGACCACGAAATCGGATACACGGGGTCGAATACTGATGCAGAATTACGAAGTGCATATATCTCCGATAAATCGGAGATAATTAAAAATGAAAAATTAAGAATTAAGAATTGCGAGGACTCTATATGCACTCCAAAAAGCTCATGAAGACAAAACAGGAGAACATTATATGGGATAAGTCATACAGTTTCGCTTTGCGGATTGTGAAACTCGCACGTCATTTGATTTCTGAGAAACAGGAATATATTCTTTCGAAACAAATCCTCAAAAGCGGAACTTCAATAGGTGCAAATATTGAAGAGGCGATAGGCGGGCAATCCAAGAAAGACTTTTTGGCAAAAGTCTCGATTGCCTACAAAGAAGCTCGCGAAACAAATTATTGGCTCATGTTGCTAAAAGATTCAGAAATACTGGAAAAAGAATTAGCAAAATCATTACAAAATGATTGTGAAGAAATCATCAGGATTCTTGCCAAAATCAAACTGACCACCAATCAAAGTCTCTAATTCTTAATTTTTCATTTTTAATTTTTCATTAATCCTATGTCCCAATCTACCATTTCTCCCGCCACGACGGACACCGCCACTCAGGCGAATCTTGCCGATCAGCGCACACGCTGCGAAGTCTGGACGCGCGTGATGGGTTACCATCGTCCGGTACAGAATTTTAATGTCGGCAAAAAAGCCGAGCATTATTCGCGCACGCATTTTAAGGAGGCGTGATTGTGCTGGTCTCCCCCCTGATAAGGGGGGATTAAGGGGGGGTTAGTTTAATCGCAAACCCCCTCCAACTTCCCCTTCTCAGGGGGAGGGAAATCGCATCTTCATTTCTCTCTTCCTTTCGTATGCAAGCAACTCTCTTCACAACCACCACTTGCCCAAAGTGTCCGGCATTTAAGCAATACATCAGCGAACACGTTCCCTTTGGTGTGCGTGTCATCGATGAGCGCGAACCGGATTTTGGCGAACTTGCCGGCAAATACGGCGTGACCGCGGCACCGACGCTGATCGTCGAAAACGATGAAGGCGGCGAGCTGCTACGCACTTCCGAAGCGAGTGACGTGGAACAGGCGCTCAAAAGTGGGATGCTCGGATAACCACTTTTTGTTTTTTTTACTGATAAAAAGCATTCTTACCAATCAACCCCCGAAATCCCCCTTAACAAGGGGCACAACAGGAATGATTTTTTGTCAGCTGACTGTATACTGTATTCTTGTCTCTTATCGACTTGATATGAAAATCGCCGGATTGCAAAAACTGACGCTGCTTGATTATCCCGAACATACCGCCTGTACGGTGTTTTTGCCCGGGTGCAATTTTCGTTGTCATTATTGCCACAATGCGGAACTCGTCTTGCCGGAGTGCATCAGCGAGCAAGCGGAACATTTTATCGATGAAGCGGAATTCTTCGCTTTTCTCGAAGAACGCAAGGGGTTGCTCGAAGGCGTGTGTGTGACGGGCGGCGAGCCGACGATCCATCCCGGTTTGCGCGATTTTTTGCGCAAGATCAAGGCGATGGGCTTCAAAGTCAAACTCGATACCAACGGGAGCAGTCCGAAGATCTTGGAAAAAATCCTCGCGGAAAAGTTGGTCGATTATGTCGCCATGGATGTCAAAGCCGCTCCGGAGCAGTATGCCGAGTTCGTCGGTATATCGGGTCAAGCCCAAGCCGATGGGCTTGTCTCGGCGATGGAAAGATCACGCGATCTGATCGCAAGCAGCGGTATCGATTACGAATTCCGCACAACGCTGATCAATGACTATCATGACGAAGCGGAATTCGCCAAGATCCTTGAGTTTGTCCGCAATACCGAAAAACTCTACTTACAAAATTTCTCTTCTGCCACAGGTTGTCTCGATGAAGAGTGGAATCGATTTGGGGGCTTTTCGGACATCGAATTGCAAAAGCGTCAGCAGCAAGCGCAACAATACGTGCGCTTTTGCGGCGTACGGACATGAAGCGCTTCTTTTTTACAAGGAAAGGGGAAGTATTTAAGAAACATGTGGAGCAACTCAGGAGAGTCGCTTCTTCAATAGTTGAGTAAGCATGAAGGCGCGGAGCTTCCCCCTCTTGCCCCAAGAGGGGGACTTGAGGGGGAGTTCCGAAAAAATGCGCTTTCACAAATATCTTCGATCATCATAACTCCACCTACACCTCCTCTTCATCTCAAAAGGAGGAAGTAAGGTGTTATACACATTGTTCGAAAATCCACTCCTTTGACTTTGTGGAAACACTTTTTCCATATCGTATTCACAGTGTTTTCAGCCACAGTAGCTTGTTAGAAATATTTCCTAAATAATAGTTTCAGTATTTCCACAAGCCCATTTTTTATGGTGTCTCATTATCTGTTGTCAGTAAGCCATTTTGGTATACCAAAATCGACTTGTATTTTCCGATAAAACACAATATCTTGTTATTTGCTCTCTAAAAAAACACAACATATAGTTTTTCTCTTTTTCAATTTCTTATGCCCAGCCACCCTATCTCCTACACGATCCAAAAACGCAACGGTTCGCTGATGGAATTTGACGCGAGCAAGATCGAACACGCCATTGCAAAAGCGGCAGCGTCTGTTGGAGAGCTGGACACCAGCTTGCCAAAATATTTGGCTGACAAGGTCGTCCGCGCATTGGACGAGAATTATATCCAACCGGAAAAACCGCTCTCGGTGGAGGAGATCCAAGATATCGTGGAGATCGTACTGATGCGAAGTGGGCAGCTGAAGATCGCGAAGGAGTATATCCTCTATCGCGCGGAGCACAAACAACTGCGCGCCAAAAAGCAGGAAGAAGTCGTGGAAAAGGTAAAGCATAAGCAATTTCAAGTCCTTGATGAAAACGGCAAAGAGCAGATCTTCGATCCGCAAGAATGGGAAGATAAAATCGCGTATCTTGCCAAGGACCTCCCGAGGATCTCGCCGGAACTGATTTTGCAGGAAGCGATCAAGCTCCTTTATGACGGCATGCGTCAAAGCGAGTTGCCGGTGGCGATCCTCAATGCGACGCGCACACTGATCGATCAGCATTACGAATATTCGTATCTTGCGGCGCGACTCTTGTGGGATCAGATCAAACATCAAGTCCTCGAAGAAGACGACGAGCAAGTCGAATTTGCCAAGTATATCGCTCGTGGAATCGAATACGAGCTCCTTAATCCCGAATTGGCGGAATTCGATCTCGCCAAGCTCAGCAATGCCATCGATAATCAGTGCGACAATCTCTTCCAATATCTCGGAGCGCGCACGATCGCCGATCGCTACCTGCTCAAGACTCCCACCTATCCGCAACGGATCTTCGAACTTCCGCAATGGATGTGGATGCGCGTCGCGATGGGACTTGTCCTCAAAGAAGACAAGCGCGAAGAACGCGCCATCGAATTTTATAATGTGCTTTCGCAATTTCTCTTTGTCTCGAGCACGCCGACGCTCTTCAACTCTGGCACGACTCATTCGCAGATGAGTTCGTGTTACCTGAATATGGTCGAAGATTCGCTTACCGGAATTTTCAAATCTTATGGCGATGTCGCCCAGCTTTCCAAATTCGCCGGTGGCATCGGCACCGACTGGACGAACGTGCGTTCGACCGGCGCTATGATCAAGGGGACAAATGGCGCAAGCCAAGGCGTGATCCCATTCCTCAAGATCTTCAACGATGTCTGTCTCGCCGTCAATCAGGGCGGCAAGCGCAAGGGCGCGATGGCGGCATATCTCGAAGTCTGGCATTCGGATGTGGAAGAATTTATCGAACTCCGCAAAAACACCGGCGACGAACGCCGCCGTACGCACGACATCCATCCGGTGTTGTGGATCCCCGATCTCTTCATCAAACGCGTGATGGAAAACGGCGAGTGGACGCTTTTTTCGCCGAGTGATGTGCCGGAACTCCACGAACTCTATGGCGCCAAATTCGAAGCGAAATACAAAGAATACGAAGCGAATCCACCGCGCAGCGCGCGCAAGATCAAGGCGACCGAGTTGTGGCGCAAAGCACTGACGATGCTCTACGAGACCGGTCATCCGTGGGTGACATTCAAAGACCCAAGCAATATCCGCTCACCGCAAGACCATGTCGGGGTCGTGCACAACAGTAATCTCTGCACCGAAATCACGCTCAACGATTCGGCGGATGAGACCGCGGTCTGCAACCTGGGGAGTCTCAATCTCGCGAAGATGGTGAAGGGTGACGCGCTCGATGATGGGCTGATCCGCTCGACCGTCAAAACCGCTATGCGTATGCTCGACAACGTCATCGACATCAACTTTTATCCGACCAAAGAGGCACAAAACAGCAACCTGCGTCATCGTCCGGTGGGACTCGGTCTGATGGGGTATCATGACGCCCTCTATCAACTCGATATCGATTACGCAAGCGACCGTCAGATCGAGTTTGCCGACGAGTCGATGGAAACGATCTCATACTACGCGATCCTTGCCAGTTCGGAACTTGCCGGTGAACGCGGCAGTTACAGCAGTTTTAAGGGGAGCAAATGGGACCGCGATCTGCTTCCGATCGATACGCTCGAACTGCTCGAAATGGAACGCGGTGTACCGCTCACCATTCCCAAGACCGGCAAACGCGATTGGCAAGCGGTACGCGACAGCATCAAAAAACACGGCATGCGCAACAGCAATTGTATGGCGATCGCCCCAACGGCGACCATCAGCAATATCGCCGGTTCGATCCCGTGCGCAGAACCGATCTTCAAGAATATCTACATGAAAGAAAACCTCTCCGGCAACTTCGTCGTCATCAACAAGTACATGATCGACGACTTGGTCGATGCCGGATTGTGGGACGAAGACACCCTTGCCCGTATCAAGATCAACAATGGTTCCCTCGGCGAAATCGACGGTATTCCGGCGAGACTCAAGAAAAAATATCTCGAAGTCTTCGAAATCGATTCGCGCTATGTGGTCGAAGCCGCCGCGCGCCGACAGAAGTGGATTGATCAGGCGTGTTCCACCAACATCTTCCTCAAGACGACGAGCGGAAAAGTGCTCAGCGAAACCTATCTCAATGTTTGGAAAATGGGCATGAAAACGACCTACTATCTGCGCACGCTAGCTGCGAGTCAGATCACCAAGACCGTCGAAGTCGGTGAAGCGGTCAAAAAATCCGCGCCGCCCAAAAGCCCGAGTGCGTACAAAGAAGCACCGGCTGCGATTGCGGCGACCATTACTGCGGCTCCCGAAGCAGAAGGCAAAAAACTTTGCTCGATTCTTGATCCGGATTGCGAAGCTTGCCAATGACAAGTCGGCAAGTCGCAAGGAGACAGTCGCAAGAATGGGGCGGGCAGAGAGCGCGGAGCGCTCTCCCTCTGGATGGGAGCCTGTCCCGATTGTTCGGGAGGAGCTGGAGGGGGTAGAGATTCGATTTAATTCCTTTTCATGACTCTGAATACGAAAACGTCGGCACTTTTGATGACAGCAATCTTACCAAGCTGGAGAATTGAGCATCCTCATATTCTTCCGGAACGTAAACCGCTCACTCCTTTTTGTGAGATTTAAATTTTTCATTCTTCATTTTTCATTTCCACCCATGTCCCAAAAAACCATCACCTACGATCCGAATGCAGAGCCGACTGCGGCTCGCATCAACAAGCGCCGTGTCATCAACGGCGAAGACGACGGGCTTATGCAAGTCTCGCCGCTCAAGCATCCGTGGGCTCAGGAGGTCTTTAAGACCATGCAAAAGAACAACTGGATGCCCGAAGAAGTCCCCATGGGCGAAGATGTCGAACAGTGGCGCAAAGACGGGTTTCTTACCGAAAACGAACGCCGTGTCTACAAGCGCGCTCTCGCGTTTGTCTCGAATCTGGACGGCATTCAGACCGAAAACCTTACCACCAACGTCGTGCGCCAGGTGACCTCGCCCGAAGTCAAGCTCGCGCTTGTGCGTCAGGCATATGAAGAAGCGCTCCATGTGCACAGTTATGCAACCATGATCGAGGCGCTCGGCTTCGATCCGGACGAGATCTACGGCATGTACAAAAGCGATCTCGAGCTCTATGAGAAAAACAAGTATGTGCTTGATTCCTTTAGCGAGATCTCGAAGCAAGATTTTCACACCGGTACCGTTGCCGCCGATCAGGCGTTTCTCGAAGGGTGTATGGCGAATATCGTACTCGAAGGGATCTATTTCTACTCCGCGTTTTTGGTCTTTTATGTCCTCAGGAGAAACCAAAAAATGCCCGGTTCCGCCCAGATGATCCAGTTTATCAATCGTGACGAAGACATGCATTTGCGCCTTTTTATCCACATGTTCAACACCATCAAAGAGGAGCAGCCCGAGCTCTGGACGGAAGACATGAAAGAGCGCTGCACCAAGATCGTGATCGGCGCGTACGAACACGAGCTGAGTTGGGGAAAATCGTGTATCCGTGAGGGGATTTTGGGACTGACCCCCGAAAACATGGAGCAGTATTTGCAGTTTGTCGCCGATACGCGCCTCAAACAAGTCGGTCTGCCAAAGCATTTCAACGCGACCAATCCGTTTCCGTGGATCGACGAGATCACCCAGAATTCGATGATCGAAACGAATTTCTTTGAAGGCACGGTACGGGAATATTCCACGGGAGCGCTCGAGTGGTGATACCATCGTCCGGATCATGGTGATTTAAAGACCAAACCTTGTAGGAAAACTCACTGAATAAAATCCGCCCGCAGTGTCCGGCGATCAGCCTGCCATTGATTCTGCGAATGCAAAAGCCCCGCTAAGAGTAAGCGGGGCTTTTTTGAACTTTTTCGGAAACTTTTTCTAGAAGTACGGATGCCCGTACCGGATCGGCAGCGCCTCGGGTGCAATACCCGTGAAGTCATTGTCCTCGAGGTCGTTCACGCCTTCGACGTTATTGAGGTTGATGGCGGCTTTCGACTGACCGATGAACTTCACATTGCGCACCGTCGTTGACCAGCTTCCGTCATCGAGACTCACGCCGATCGACTGAGGCCAATTACCCACTCCGTCGATTATCCCTGTGTGGATGAGATTATTGCGGCAACCCGGAGTTCCTCCCCACGCGGGATCATCCCATTCGCAGACAAAACCGGTGGCTCCTCGCAGCCAGAAATTTCGGAACTCGTTGAAGTATGACCAGTGTTCCAGATACACCGGCACACCGGCGGCGATATATTGCCCGTTCATGTCGATGTCGAGATCCTGGAATATGGTATCTCGCGGATTTTCGATGACGTTGATTCCTGTCCACGAGACATTACGGATCTTGATACGCTCGACTCCGTTGGTAACGGGATTCCCGACCCACAGTCCCATTTCGCCGGTACCGTTTGATTCTCCGGGAACTGCCCGAGACACGCCATCCACGAAGATATCACTGATGTGGTTGATCGCTTTGACAGGATCACCATATTGGATAAACCCGACGTAAGCGGTGTCGCTCACGCGCATACCGGTATCGCGGAAGTGATAGAACTCATTCCTTTCGATAATGTTGTTCTCGACATACAGCAGGTAAAGACCATTCCAGACCTGCCAATTTCCGTCAAAGACACTGTCTTGGATCTTGAGATTACCGGGACCGGCACCCCAAGCGTGTACAATAGAGTTGAGCAGGGTTTTCGTATCCGTGCTGACATCAAAACGGATACCGTGGATCTCACCACCGCCTTGAGTACAATAATTACCGCCAAATTCTATTCCCGCGGTAAGCGTCGCCCCGAGCAAATTTTCTGACCAGAGCTTGTTATCGCACGCGCTGAAGTAGGTGGTGTGGTCGTAGGTACCATCGGCGAGCACGATATTGGCATTCGTATTATTACTGAGAGCTTCAAGCAGTTCGGCGCTATTGGTGACCCGGATCGCACCCTCGGGAAGAGTATACGGCGAGGGCGGAATAGGCGGAGCGACCGCATAGGCATCAGCGGCGAGAGTTGTAGCGGTTACTTCGGCGCTTGCTGTGCTGCGGTTTGTGGCCGCGTCATAGGCGTCGATGGTGTAGGTATAGGTCGTAGCATCATCCAGGTCAGTGTCGCTAAAGGAAGGGCTGGTGCTCGATCCGACTTTGGTGCCGTTACGGTAGATGTCGTATCCGGTCACTCCGACATCGTCGGTACTCGCCGTCCATTTGAGGTTGACCGTGCGGTCAGAGACGCCTTTGGCAACAACATCCGCTGGCACAGTCGGGGCGGAGGTGTCGGGCCCGGGTGTCGGCGTCGGGGAAGGCAGGGTGGTGCTAAACACCACATCCACCCAGTAATTGGTGGCGTTGTAGGTCTCATTCGGAAAGACCGTACTGCTGCCATACTTGAAGACACCGTTGCCGCCGGAATACCCAGATGACGGAATGGTGAGTACTCCGCTTGCGAAG
>CAZYXI010000019.1:0-10029 GCA_964651215.1 uncultured Candidatus Peribacteria bacterium | reverse complement strand
AGCACTTCTTCAAAAAAGAACTGCCGACCATCATATTTGAGGAACTTTTTGTGGAATTTTTTGCCGGTGGCATTTTCCACGATCGTGCCGAATTGTCCGAGGTAGTTCCCTTCGAGCAGGCAGACATGTTTATTCTCCGCAAAAAAGTGTTCCGCGGCTTCCTGTTTGAGCGGCCAGACAAAATCATAGTGGAGATAATTGACCGCAATCCCTTTTTCCTTGGCAGCGGCGATGACATCGAGCATCACATTTTTTGTGCTGCCCCAACCGATAAAAGAAACATCGGCATTTTTTTCTGCGCCAAAGACTTGCGGTTCGGGCAAGGCTTGCAAAATGGTCTCTGCTTTGCGCATGCGCTTGTCGTACATCGGCGCGACTTCTTCCGCCGCTTCGGTAAGCGTGCCGTCTTCGCGATGCTCGTCACTGTTGGCAAAATAATACGCCGGGCTTGTGCCCGGAAGCCAGCGCTTCGAGACTCCCGACTCCGTTATTTGAAAGCGATCTTTGGGGTGCAACTTTTCCAATTCGTCCGGATCCGTGACGATGCCGCGTTCGATCGGAATGGTGTTCTGCGCAAACACCGGCACGGTGCGTTTCGTCTCGCAAACGACTTTTTCGGTGAGAACGATTACGATCGTTTGCAGCGTCTCCGCGAGATTGAAGGCGTGTTGCATCAGTTCGAAACACGAAGTCGGATCGGACAACCCGATTACAATACGCGGAAATTCGCCGTGGGCGCTGCCGATCACCATGTCAAGGTCGCCCTGACAACTCCAGGTCGGCAGTCCGGTCGCCGGCCCCGGGCGTTGACAATCGACTACCACAAACGGGGTTTCGATCATCGCGGCAAGCGAAACGGTTTCGGTCATGAGGTCATAGCCACCGCCCGAGGTCGCGCAAAACGCCCTCGTGCCCATGTGCATCGCACCCAGAGTCATCTGCGCTACGGTGATCTCGTCTTCCGCCTGTTTGACGGTGATGCCCGTTTCATGCGCTGTTGCCGCCATGTAGCTGAGGATCGAACTGGACGGGCTCATCGGATAGGCAAAATAGGCACGCACGCCGGCGTGGATCGCCCCAAGACAAACGGCGGTATTCCCTTCGATCAAGATCGTTTCCGGAACGGACTGCGGATGCTGCAATTCGAGTTGCGGCAGATTTTCGATCGCTTCCGCGGCGTAACCGGCGGCAAGGCATTTGAGATCGATTTCGAGCAATTTCGGTTTGTTTTTAAACTTCTTCTCGATCTCGGCGGCGATCACTTTGTATGGGAGACCCATGATCCGCCAGGTGAGACCAAGCGTGACCATGTTCGTCATCAGTTCGTTGCCTCCGTTGTCGTGCGCGATCCGGCGCGCCGGAATATGGATCATGGTGACATTTTTTGCCTTCGCTTTTTCGTCGAGTCCCGGAATGCGGTCGTGGCGATCATCGTCATGCACCATGATTCCTCCTGTTCTCAGCGAATCGAGAGCATTCATCAGCCCGATGCGATCGACCGCAAGCACGAGATCGACTTGTTCGGAGAGTGAGTGGATCGGCGTAATGCTAAAATCGACCTGATAATTCGCATAGCCGCCCTTGATGAGCGACGGATATTCGCGGTCCGAATTCATATAATAGCCCTGCTGCTTGAGCGCATGCATCATCATCTGTCCGGTGATCACGAGTCCCGATCCGCTCGAGCCGGCGATTTTGATCGAGGTACGGTTCATTTTTTCGCGGTTTCTGAAAGAAGTCCGTGTACGCCTTCCGCCCACTGTGGTACCTCTTTTGACAGACGCGGAATCGGGGATTTGTTGATCATCAATGCCGGCGCAATCAGTTTTCCGCCTTGCTGCAAAACGATATTTTCCAAGATCACCGCGGATTCGATATTGTACTCCGCGTCATATTTCGAATCGCCCAAACCGACGACGGCAAAATCCTTTCCGCTCAAGTCAAGACTCTTCATCTTCTCTGCGAAGGGGATAAATTGGTCTTGCAAAATCCCATGTCCGTAGGTCGAAGCACCCAAGATCACGAGGTCGTGTTGTCGCAATTCTTCCACTTGTGTTTGCTCGACGCGCTGCAATAGGACGTTGTGTCCCAACTCATCCAAGACTTTGGCGATGGTTTCACAGACGAGCTCCGTATTGCCGCTGGTCGAGCCGTACACGATCAGGATGTCAGTCATGTCAAAAGGGGAGATGGATTAGTTTGTGAGCAAAATCGTGTTCGTGTCTCTGACGCTTCCTTATTCTTCAAACGCCTTGAACGGTTTTTCCAAGATCTGGACAACGATCGAATTGATCGACCCGTCACCTTTTTGACAAGAGCCGAAGCCGATATGCGTAAATTCTTCTCCGGTAATATTGGCGAGATACTTCGGGGAACGCATGATCTTTTCGTGTGCATAGCGCAGATCGGATTCTTCCACGATGTTCTCCACGATCTCTCCAAAAATGTCATAGGTCATTTTGTACTCATCGGCGGTATTGCCATCCGGATTCTCATGATCAAAGTAGAGACGCGAGCACATGTCGTCGGCACGGAATTGTGCGAGTTTATTCAGCTCTTCGCTTTCTTTCAAAATCGGGAGCTTGCGGATATTACGCTCGTGGTTGACGTAGCGGATCATATCTTCCGCCACCTTGTCGTGTTTGATCGATTGCTTTGGATGATCAAGGTCAAGATAGTCGGGGATCAGCGGCAAAGAGCCTTGCGGTACCACACCGGCAACAAACAGTTCGCTGCCGCTTTTGTTGTAGATACCGACGAGATGGGTTCCGAGACGGGTCGGCTTGAAGCTTCCCGAAAACTTATTCCGAGAGATCGAAAGCTTGGTTTCTTGCAGTTTGCCGTTGCGGTCGATAACGAGAAAGTGGGAAGCAAGTTCTTCGTCGGATTCGCCGCGGATTTCAATCGTTTCACCGATGACAAAATCTTCCGTGATCTTGATCTTCTCGAGCGAATTCCCTTTGCGCGAAACATGATCGGTGACAAAAATGTCGCGCTCTTCTCCACTCATCCACATCGTTTGGCGATTGAGAGCGTTGCGGTCAGTCTTTGCCGCCCAGATCTTGACCTTGGCGGTTCCTTCCGAAAAGTTTTCGAATGCCTTCAGTGGGGGAGCAAGACGCAGTTCGTCACGGATATAAAAGACGACATCTTGGTTTTTTTGAGAAAATTCGACGCGGAAAAGATTGTTGATCTCGTCATTCCAATAGAAGACGGTTTCGCCGTTACTGACTTTGAAATGAAGATTGGACGGAATATCGGTCTTGTTTTCCACGATCTGTTCGCAATCCGGATCGCGGACACGGATCTTGGTGGCTTTGGCGCTCGCTTTTTTGTCATCCGGTACGATCGTAAACAAAAACTCGCCCGCCTCATCGAAATAGACCGGAATCGTAAAGATCTTTTCTTGGACCGTTCCAAAGGAGACGGTGTTGTTTTCCGGCGGTCCGACATAGATCGAGACGGTTTTGATCGGTGTGCTTTCGGTGATCTTTCCCGAAATATTCACGACTTCTCCTTTGCGGTATTCGGTCGGAATATTCCAAAAAAGTTCGATCCCCGGAAAGAATGTTTTTTCGATCGTTTTGTTTTCGAGCTCCAGCTCACAGTCTTCACTGTATTCGATGTCACCGAATTCCGAACCGGTATCCAAAAAATAGGTCCCTTCATCATTGATGCTGTTTTGTTCGACCTGGACCAGGCGCTGCGCATCGGCACGGTTCGACTCGTCACGATTACTTGTTTTGCCGCCTGCCAGCTCTTCCGCTTTTTGGCGACCTTTTTTGGCAATGGTATTACCGGGGTTGAGCGCGATGGCGCGATCGAACATGATCACCGCTTCTTCGTAGCGCTTGCTGCGGATCAGATTGAACGCCTGGGTACTGAGCGCATCCGAGTATTCCGGATCGAGGACTTTTTTGTCGTTATCGACCGCTTCATCGATCTTTTCTTGCTCTTTGTCGCTGACCGGTGCTTGCGGCGCTTCTTCTTGTTTTGCTTGTCCGATAAAAAACTTCTTCTTCCCGGTTTCGGTCGAAATGGTTTGTTCGCTCGATCCGATGCATCCGGAAAGGAATATCAGACAGATCGCCATCGAAGTAAGAAGTGTGCGTTTTATGATTTTTGTTTTTTATTCTTAGTAGAAATTATACAGCACAGAATGAGTAAAAGTCAAACATATGCTGCTTGGCGATTCCGCTTTGCGGGTTTTGGTTTTTTGGAATAAAAAATACGGACAGGATTGAGAATGAAAAATTAAAAATGAAAAATTTAGAATTACGAATGATAATTGATCCCAGTTCCAAGATCGCCGGAATCGCTCATTTGATGCTTCAGGATTGCAGCCTGAAGCACTTTGCTTTCCGGAATCGCGCCCGTCTCTTCGATGATTGCCGATTTCGCAGTCATGACATTTCCGGAAGGGAATCCTTTCAAGCTGCAAGCTTGAAAGATCTGCTCTGGAGCAATCTTGTAGATTGCTCCAAATGTAGTCTCGGATCAGAGAATAATTGAATGACCTTTGCCGGAATGGGTGTGTTGGTAGACCACTCGTTCCGAAATGTTTGGTTTGTTACGAAAGCGGCAACGCAAAGATCGGCAGATCGATGCTTTTGATCGCACGTGACGGCGTATCGGTGGTCGTGACAAAACACTGTCTGCCGGCGATAAATTCCATCAAATGACGGCGGCGGTCGGCATCGAGTTCGCTAAAGACATCATCGAGCAGTAACACCGGTTCTTGTTTGGTGATCGTATGCACAAAATCGCGTTCCGCCATTTTGAGCGCCAAGATCGCACTGCGCACTTCGCCGCGCGAGCCGTGGCTTTCGAGCGGTTGTCCGTCGAGCAAAAAGCAAAAATCATCATGATGCGCACCGCGCGAGGTCGTGCCTCGCGCCAGGTCACGCTGATATTCTTGTGTGAGGATTTCGGTGATATTTTCGTTCACATCTGCAACGAAGCGAATCCGGAGAGTCGCCGCAGTGCCGGAAATGGTTTGATAAAATCGCGCGATCGCCGTTTGGGCTTCGTCAAAAAATCGTTGGCGCAAGGCGGTCACTTGCCGAGATACTTCGGCGAACGCCTGATCATAAAATTCGAGCTCTGCTCGCGTAGCAACGCCTTCGGCGATCCGTTTAAGGAGGGCATTGCGTGACTCCAACACTTTGTCCATCGTCCGCAGGTCTTTGAGGTGCGCAGGAAAGAGGGGAGTCAAAAGTCGATTCAAAAACCGGCGGCGATCACGCGGTGGCAAAAAGGGCAGTTGCAGTTCTTCCGGAGAAAACAACACGGCGAAAAACGCCTTCCGCTTCAGCAGTTCCGGAGTACTGATCACGACATTATTGCGCCTCAAGACTGTTTTTTTGCGAGGTGAAAATTGCCACCGCAGCGCAAATTCTTCCGCATCCGTTGTCGCGATCACCTCACAATCGGACATGCCCTCTTGCACGACGTGTTCCATCGAACGATGCCGGAACGAGCGCAAGGTCGAAAGCAAAAAAATCGCCTCCAAAATACTCGTTTTGCCGCTGCCATTGGCACCGGTGATGATCGCTCCTTCGGGAGCAAAATCCGCCACGAGTCGCGCATGATTCCGAAAATTCTGGAGGGACAAATGGCGCAGCATGACGGTTTTTAAGAGGATTTTTCTTCTTCGAGGTCGAACATATCTTTCAGGAACTCGCGGATCTTCTTTTTGTTCTTTTGATAAAACTCTCGTAAGTAAAAACCGGCTCCGACACCAAGCACTCCGGCGATCACGATCGGCACATACAAAAGCCAGGGCACGCTGCTATCGGCGATGATCACCGCAATAGTGCCGATGGCAAAACCGGCGAGCATGGGGATCACCCAAGTCTGATCGTTTGCGTCCGTTGCATCACTTGCGCGCAAGAGCTCCAAAATCGTATCCGTTTGCACGATGATCTCTTCGTGTGAGCGGTTTTTGACAATATCATCGGAGTTTTTCTTCTTTATATACTGAAAAAGTTCACTCAGGCTCACGGCGACATGTTTGCTGCTGAGCGTGACTTTGCCGGCGAGATCGCGTGTGATCGAGATCGGTTCGGTCTCGGCGGAACGAAGCCCTTCGAATTCGATCGGACGCATATGAAATGGTACTTTCCCCATGATACCTTTGAAACAGATTCGAAAAAAATACTCGCACAATCTCGCGAAAAAGGCAAAAATGCTCATGATCGATATTCCGTTTTTTTTATCTTCCATGACTCGGATCGTACTCTTTGGCGCGCACGGGCTGCTCGGTTCGGAGATTTTCTCGCTCTGCGCCGAAGACGATCGCTTCGAGATCATTCCGCTCGGTTCGTTCAACTACGACCTTCTTGATCCGCAGCAAGTGATCGCCGCGATCGATGAACAAAAACCGGATGTCGTCGTCAATGCCGCTGCTTTTACCGATGTCGATCAAGCCGAAGCGCCGCGTGTGCGTGATATCGTCTTCGCCGTCAATACCGAAGCGCCGCGGATCATGGCGGAGCAGTGCGCGATAAAAGGCATCCGCTTTTTCCAGTTTTCCACCGATTTTGTCTTTGACGGCAGAAAGGGAGACTACCGCGAAGATGACCCGGTCGATCCGATCAATGTCTATGGCGAGTCCAAGGCCGCCGCCGAAACGGCGATCCTCTCCGCCAATCCCGATGCTTGTATTCTGCGCACCGCCCGCCTCTATGGACGAGGCGGCGCCAATCTTGTGACGCATTTTCGTTTGCTTGCGCGCAAGCATCGTCCCATCACCGCGATCGCCGATGAACGCGGCAACTTTACCTGGACTCTTGATATTGCCACTGCGCTTCTCGATCTGGTCGCCGATAAGCTCGCGGGAGGTGTGTATCATTTGGTCGGTGCAGAGGCGCTCTCTCCGCTCGAGGTCGCCACAGAGATCGCTCAAAGACTCCATTCCCGTTCGGAATTGCAGCCGATCGCTTCTGCGGATCTGGCGCGCAAAGCGGTACGACCACTCGACACTTCACTTCAAAGCACCAAGCTTCCTCTGCTTCCGGGGTTCTCGGAATCTCTTCCTCTTTTTTTGCAATGAAAGTTTTTTTTCGCTCACTTGTCATCCGTCTCTTGCTTTTGAGGGCGCGTGCGGTAAGAAAGCGCGTCAATACCGTGATCGGCGTCACCGGATCGGTCGGCAAGACTTCGACCAGGATGGCGATCGCTCACTTGCTCAGCGAAGACTATGCGGTGCAGACGAGCGCGGCGAATTTTAACACTCCGATCGGATTGATCCTCTCGCTCCTCGATATCCCCAAGACCGGCAGTTCTCCCTTTGGCTGGGTGCTACTCGTATTAAGTGCATTTGTAAAAAAGTTGCCGTCACCGGATATTCTGGTGATCGAATATGGCATCGATGCGCCGGGTGATATGGATGAACTTCTCGAAATCATCCTTCCCGATATCCTGGTGGTGACGCCGATCTCACTCGTCCATACCGCCAAGGGACAATTTGGCAGCATCGAGGATAATCGCGCCGAAGAGTGCAAACTGATCGAACGGGTTTCTCATGTGATCTTGAACGGCTTTGATTCCGAAACGACCGACTATTGCATACGGCACAAATCACCCGATCAAAGTCTCCAGATCTTTGATGCCAAGATGCGAGGTGATGTCACCATTGTCTACACCGGCACGGGCGAGAATGGGATCACCTTTTTGCTTGATGGTGACAGTTTTTCCACTCCGGTCTTCGGTGCCTTCCATGTCCAGGTCTTCGCACCGGCGATCATGCTCGCAAAAAAATTCGGCGTCTCCATCGACCGGATCCGCAAACAACTTGCCGGCTTCGAACCGCCACCGGGCCGAGGTCGAATTTTCGAAGGGGTCAATGGGTCGCTCCTGTGGGATTTTTCGTACAATTCTTCCCCGCTTGCTGCACGAGAGGCGTTATTGACACTTGCCGATATCACTTGGGCGAAGCGTCGCATCGCCCTTCTGGGCACGATGAACGAACTTGGCGATCTCGCCCTGCAAGAACACGAGACGCTCGGAAAGATCGCAGCGAAATCCGCTGACGAACTCGTTTTTGTCGGTACACATGCCGAAGATTTCGTGCGCGGTGTCGCCGGACAGAAGCCGGTCCATGTTTTTGCCGATGCGCGGCAAGCCGGCGGATTTTTGTCGAAAACCGTACAAGAACGGGATTTTGTCTTAGTCAAAGGTTCACAGAACGGTGTCTTTCTCGAACTCGCGGTCGCCATGCTGCTTGCCGATCCGGGAGATGAGGCTCGGCTTTGTCGTCGCTCGACTTACTGGGACAAGGTGCGTGCCGAAAAACCATAAGGAAACTTTCTGTGCCGACTCTTGACAATCTCTCTTTCTGTTGCAGGAGAGAAGTATTTTACACATCGTAGTTTCGTATTTTGTCTATCGATTTTATAATAATTGATTGACACAAGGCATTGAAACAGTAAAATATGTTTTGCTATTATCCCCATATTCATGTCCTTCCAGTCTTCTTCGTCGCTTTTCGCTCAGACAAGAGCGCTCGCACTTGCTTTCGTTTTTGCAGTTTCCTCGCTCGCGACTTCTCTTCCCGTTGCTCAAGCGGCAAGCGGAACGGTGGTGACCGGTACTCTCAATAACGTCATGTCACCGATCACGTCCACTCGATGGCGTTCGCCCAAGATTGCCGCAAACAGCGGCGACACTTTTTTATTCCAAGAGACGTTTTCTTGCGATGCCACCAGTTATATCTGGGTGCAATACTTTTACACAAACGGCAGTAAGACGAGCAAAACCATCGCCAACTTTGCGCGAACCAACCCAACCACCAGTTATCAGGCGGAACTCACCATGCCGACGGGGATCGACTCTTTCCTTATCTACCACAACGGGACTTCGCGTTGTAATCTCAATATTGCCGCATCATCACTTTCCACTGCCGGTGCCGGCGGCGGATCCACTTCGGACACCATTTCCCCCCAAGTCACTTTAAGCGTTCCCGGCGGGACGCTTTCAGGAACAACGGTCTTTACCGCGAATGCAACCGACAATGTCGCAGTTACCGGTGTGACGCTCTATATCGATGCGGTTGCGTTTTCTACCGATACTTCGGCACCGTATTCTTTTAATGTCAATACGACGACTCTCAGTAACGGTTCGCATGTCGTCTATGCCCGTGCGGTCGATGCCGCCGGCAATAGCGGTGAATCGAGTCTGCAGGCGATTACGATCGATAATTCTACTCCCACCCCGACCCCCACCGTATCTCCTAGCCCTTCCGTTTCGCCATCGACGAGCCCTTCTGTCACTCCGACTCCTACCGCAACAGCGACTGCCACTCCTTCCACGACTCCGACCCCGACCGCTACGAGCACGCCTTCCACGACTCCGACTCCTCCGATATCCGGCAACCTCGTCAAAAATCCTTCCTTCGAATCCGGTTCCGGTACACCGGACAATTGGATCGAAGACAGTTACGGTACAAATACTGTTGTCTTTACCTATCCCGGTGAAGCACATAGCGGCGCCAAAGGCGGCACCGTCGAGATCCTCTCGTACACGAGTGGTGATGCGAAATGGTATTTCGAAGATGTTTCCATTACCGCCGGCAAGACCTATACCTACTCCGACTTCTACAAATCGAATGTGCCGAGCCTCTTGACCGCTCAATACACCATGAGCAACGGCAGCTTTCAATATCAATACTTGACCGATGTTCCCGCTTCGCCGACCACTTGGTCGCAGGCGACTACCCAAGTGACTCCGCCGACCGGCGCGGTCAAGATGACGGTCTTCCACTACATCCAATCCGTCGGCAAACTCACAATCGATAATGTCAGTCTCACGGACAATAGCGGCGGTACTCCAACCCCAACTCCAACAGTGACCGCTACCCCGACTCCCACCGTATCTCCTAGCCCTTCCGCTTCGCCATCGACGAGCCCTTCCGTCACTCCGACTCCTACTCCAACAGCGACCGCCACTCCTACCACAACAGCAACTCCAGCTCCATCCGGCAACCTCGTCAAAAATCCTTCCTTCGAATCCGGTTCCGGTACACCGGAC
>CAZYXI010000018.1:8510-10370 GCA_964651215.1 uncultured Candidatus Peribacteria bacterium | reverse complement strand
CGCCGACATGGCGGCCGTCGGGAGTGATGGCGTGGAGGTCGGTGTCGGGGAGAGGGGCTGAATTTGAAAAAGAGATGCAGTCTGGGTGATCAATGCCCAACGTACAATCAGGCATGTTTGAATTTATTGTATCGATATTCTGAATTAAAATAATCTTGGAAATCGACAACGAAAGAAGAAACCAGAAACCAATTACAATTAGGATTCCACCAATTAAAATACGAATCCACTTAACGTAGCTTGTTTTTGTAATAAATAAATAACCACAAACAATGGCGCCAAAAGTAAGAATAATAACTATTATCGCAAGTGCAATATTCTTTTTAATATTATTAACATCATATAGATAATAACCTAGCAATTCGGAGACTCTTTGTAACATAATAACAGGATAAGTACCGACATGACCGTCCTTCCATTGCCATGTTTTATCTAAAAGATTTTTTGTATATGGCTGTGACAAATCTGCGGTATCCTCCAAAAAACTATTATGTAATGCTTCGTTAAAATCTGGATCGAGAACAGGTCCAAACAACTTCTCAATAAAGTTACTTGGAATCGCTTCGCTAATATTTAACGGAATATTGAAATTGCCATTTTCATCAAAACTACCTTCATTTCTCGTAAAAGCAACATCATGAGCTGCATCATAATATGAGCTTTCTGTCGGCTTCAAAACATCCTGCAAATTCAACGATCTTAATTTTTGCATTCTCTCGTATTCGGGAGTACCGTGTGTATTTATTTTGTACAACAGAAGGAAATCGTTCCCATCCGTTGGGTATGATTGATCCCAAACTGAAATATTTCGATTCCTTGCTTCGAAAATATAATATTCACTAGCACTTGTACTTGAGTCATTACTCAAATTATATCGAACTACAAGCTCACCGAAGCCTAGGTGTGGCAATGCACGGATAAGATAATTCCCATAATTCGATTTCGGATATATGTCTTCAGTAAGCCATCCCAAAAATTCTTTAATGTATAAGATAGTGCTCGGTGGATTTTTATCATCATCATTTGTTGCTCCAAATGACATCAGCGACCAAGTATTTTTTATGCCCATATCATCTAAATCAGGGACTGGGTTGGCAGGGTTTGTGCCGTCATTAATACTTGTGGCTAAAGGAGTTTTTATGCGTCCTAATAGGTGCATCAACTCATGAGCTGCAACTCCAACTCCATCCTCTTTTGCCGAAAGAATTGCAGACAGACGATTACCATAGGTGTGTCTGAGATAGTTATCGTAATGCCATGCTTGTGTCGAAAAATCACTAATATTATCTGTTTCCTGATTTGTGTCGCCAGCATGGAATACAATTACAAAATCGAAGGCATCAGTAGTCGTAGAATCCGAAATGGGGTCAACAGGTTCTTCATACAATCGCCAATTATTATTGAACTGCTCAAATGAATCAAAAATAAAATTTCCTTCATCCGCATCTCCATTTACGAGATACTCACTTCTTGCCTTCTGCACATTCACCCACCCATCACTGATGATGTTGCCGCTTTGATCTTTCTGTTCGAGGACTTCGGATTCGATGCGGACAGCGCCCATCGAGACTTCGTTGTAGTAGCTTTCTACACAAGTCATCAGGTCGGTGAAGTATTCGGAGTCGTAACTGATATAGGTCTTGTCTGAGAGTCCCGGCAGTTTGCAGGGAGCGGCATCGGGGGTGATGGCGGTATGGGGTTCGTCACTCGTCTCCGCCATGATCACCGCCACACGGTAGGTATAGTCGAGGGTAAAGTCGGTCTCTTCTTCAGTATCGGTCTCGTATTCCGTCCAAGGGGAAGCGGTGGTGGTAGTGTCGGTCGTCTTGGTAATACGGGCTTGCCATTTGTAGTCTCCTT
>CAZYXI010000018.1:0-8410 GCA_964651215.1 uncultured Candidatus Peribacteria bacterium | reverse complement strand
GTGGTGGTAGTGTCGGTCGTCTTGGTAATACGGGCTTGCCATTTGTAGTCTCCTTCTGTCCACGCAAAGGGTGAGGTGGGGTTCTTGGCGATCATGACTTCGGCGATGGCACCGGTGAGAACGGGATCGCTTGGGGGGAGGTTGGGGGTATTGGCAAAGGGAGTGCCGATCGGTTGCACTTCGACTTCGAGGCGGAGGTTTGTCTCGGCATTCGGACTCGCAGCCTCGCTATCGAAGAGCTGTGCGCGGAAGGCGAGACCGTAACGACGGGTGGAGTCGCCATCGGAGAGTTCGCGCCTGTTGTCATGCGTGACTTGGGTGTTATGGTCTTCGGTCGGTCGGGGTTGAAACTGATCGAACTGCGCAAGGTCAGTGAGAGTAAGGGGCACATTCACATCAATTACTAACGGCTGCTGCTCCGTCCCCAGAGTCGCGGTCGTGCTGAGGTCATCCGTAGCACTGAGGTAGTACTCGATATCGGCAGTCATGCGATCGGCGGGGATGGTCGCTTGGTACGCATCGCCTGTATGCGTCATCGGCAGTTTGGCATAGGTGATCTCACCGACCTGACGATAGTGGAGAGCTGCGGAGGCGACAGAATTGGTAGTATCGGTAATCGTCGCTGTGAGGAGGAGCGGCTGGCTCTTGGGGGCAGAGACACTCGGTGCGTGGATGATCTTCGGGAGTTCGTTTGGGAGAACAGCGATCTCGAAGGGAAGGTCAGCGGCATCGGTGGTCGGAAGAGTACTGACACTCTGACCATCGGTCGCCGTGACATAAAATTCGAGGCCCGGGCGTACGACAGCGGCTGCAGGGATGGTGGCAAAATAGGCGTTGGGGGCAGTCTGTGGCATCATGGTGAGTGTGCTGTAGTTGCCGCCTTGGCTGCGATAGGAGAGCTTGACTCCGTTCGTGAGTACAAAAGGAGCACCGGCGTCGGTCACTGTCACGCTAATGGTGAGAGAGGTATTCTCCGGTTGTGGTAGGCTCATCAGCTGACGGGTGGCAGTGGTGGTATGGATGATCGGCGCAGTACCGGGTGCGTAGCTCGTTTGGACTTCCGCCTGTTCACCCGAGGGGGCGGTAACCGTGCAGCTCACTTGGCGTTCGGTCGCATCGACTTCCGGATTACTACTCTTGTAGCGGACGATGTAGGTGGAGGCAGTCGCTTCAGCGACACTCTGCAAGACTTGATCATAGGGACCGGCGACAGAGAAGAGTTCTCCGCCGGTAGCAGCGCGGACACTTGAATCATCGCAGAAATCACTCTGTGAAGCACCGAAAGAGCAATTGGCGGCGACATGGACAGTGATACTACTGCCTTGGAGGACGGCGATGGTCGTTGCCTTGTCGCGGTCATCGCTGTCTTCATCGGTGATGAGGATAAAAATCTTCTGGGCACCGGGGCGGAAGTTCATCTGCTGTGCGGCAGAGCGCAGGGCGAGGAAACTCGGTTCAGTGCCACCACTGGCGGACAAGCTCGCGACCCAGCTGGTAAATTGTGTGGTATCAGCAGTAAGGCTGCCACCGTTTTTGAGAATCGGATTGCCGCTGCTGGCGGATTGTCCGAATTGGACAAGACCGAGACGAAAGTCGATGCTGCTGTCGGCAAGTTGATTGGCGAAAGCAGTGACATTGTTCTTCACGCCACTAATAGCACCGCTCATGCTGCCGCTCGTATCGATCAAGAAGACGATGTCGGCAAGGCGAACACCGCCGCCGGTCTCGGGAGGCGCAACATTGAATGTCTCATCCGTCTGATCGACGCCGTTTTCTGTGCAAGCAAAATCTGCCGTAGTGAGACCCATGACGGGAGTATCATTGTCTGCAACTCGTACATTCAAAAAGAGGTACGGAAAGAGTTGGCTATTGAAGGATTCCAGTTCGGCAGTGAGCGTGGTCGAAGCATCGAGAGCGCTCATCATCAGGGGCGCTTGCTGGGTCATGATCTGGGGAGCTATGTCGTTCTCCTGAGGTGCACTTTTCTGTAATGGAGCTCCTTCCGATTTATCTGCCTCATCTCCGAGAGCAGCTTCCTGACAGATCCAGTTGTCCTCATCGGCAACGCCATCTTCTTCATCAAGAGAAGCACAAAGGGCAGTCGAGACACATGTCGGGTCTTCTGTAATGATGATGTCGGGGAGGGTCTCGGGAGTATCATCCGCTTGAGCAGCAAAAAAAAACATCGGGAAAATGAGCATCGCCAAAAAAAGTGGTGCAGCCGGAAAGTGACGGCAAAGAGCGTCCACATAAGAAAAATGCTGTTTCATAAAAACAAAGGAAAAGAAAAACTGACAAAAAATATTGCCAAAAGTATATCGCATCGGCTGCCGTGTTGAAAAACATTTTGGATTGATTTTTATCCGTAGTCATGTTGTCGAAAATTCCGCCCAAGAGCCTGCTCTCTTAATCCACTCTTCCTAATTCAGAGGTAAAATCGTTGATTTATTAGCATTGAAAGAGTTATAATAATGCAGATGAATACTACTATTGCGACTGGCGAAAAAATTCCGTGGTATAGAGGGCGGCTATTTTGGGAGGTCTGTAGTTCCTGCAACTAACTCATTCAATCACAAACCTTTCTCCTGCCGTGCGAACGAAGAATTCGTATTCGTGTAGACCGGTCGAAAAACAATCGAAACCGAAGAGTACATTTCGAGGAAGTTTTTAGCTTCAGGTTCTTTCGGTAGATGTTCTACTTCTTCCCCTGCTCCACCACGACAAAATCCAATTTGCCATTCTCGCCGACCGGTTCGTCATCCACCCAAATTTCCAGACTGTACTTTCCAGTTTCTTTGAAAGTGATATCGACAAATTCGTTGATGAGACCGGCATTCCCCTGCTCTCCTTTGAATTCGATATTCCCCTCGACTTGCGTAATGGTGGAGTTGTCACTCTCTTTGACGAGGCGCACGCGGAACGGATGGATCCCTTTTGTCAAAAACAGATTCATCACCAGTGTCATACGCGGATGTCGTGCCGGCAAACGTGAGACAGTGATGTTTTCGAAAATACCGATGATATTCAGCTTCCCGTCTTTGGACAGAAATGCCATATCGCACAAATGAGCGAAATTGAGGCGGGTGGAGGACATTATACCAATGAAAGATGCAGTACTCTTTCTACCCTCACTCAGAAAGTTTGTCTAATAAAACTCAATAGTCGTTGACACCCGATTTCACTCGATCGGAATGAGTCTTCTTATGTGAGAGCGAGAACTTCTTTTTCGACTTTCTTCGCCAACTCGGCAAACTTTTCGTCTTCACCGTTTGGAATATCCTTGGCATGTGCCAATTCGCCGATAACAGAATTCTCGGATAATGCGCGGAAATCGAATTCCGGTTGTTCCACGACTTTGAGTCCGGCTTCGTAAAGGGTTACGATCGCCTTGAGGATGCCATACTGTTTCTTTGGTGTCGTGTAGGCGTCTTCGGGGTCAAACGCATTTTGGAAGAGAAAGTCTTCGCGGATGGATTTTGCCACAAGGAGCACGAGTTTTTCGCGGTTACTGAGTGACTCCATGCCGACCAGCTTTACGATCTCTTCGAGTTTTGATTCTTCTTGAAGCAGGTCGAGTGCGGTCGCGCGGACTTCGGGATAGTCCTCGGCGACATTCTTGCGCCAGTAATCGATGACGTTGTCGGTGTACAAAGAATAGCTGCTGAGCCAGTTGATCGCCGGAAAGTGCCGTTTGTAGGCGAGAGAGGCATCAAGTCCCCAGAAGCATTTCGTCACGCGGAGAGTGTTTTGCGTAACCGGTTCGGAAAGGTCTCCACCCGGAGGAGAGACTGCGCCGACCACGGTCAGGGCTCCATCGCGTTTTTCACCGGAACCGAGGCAGGTGACGGCACCGGCACGCTCGTAAAAGCTGGCGGTCCGGGATGCGAGATACGCCGGATAGCCTTCTTCACCGGGCATTTCTTCGAGCCGACCGGAGATCTCACGCATCGCCTCCGCCCAACGACTGGTGGAGTCCGCCATCAGGGCGACCGAGTAGCCCATGTCGCGATAATATTCACCGATAGTGATACCGGTGTAGACCGAAGCTTCGCGCGCCGCTACCGGCATGTTGGAAGTGTTCGCGATCATCACGGTACGTTTCATGAGCGGTTCGCCGGAGTTCGGGTCCATCAAATGCGGAAATTCGTTCAGTACTTCGGTCATCTCGTTTCCGCGCTCGCCGCAACCGATATAGACGATCACCTGGGCGTCACAATATTTTGCAAGCCCTTGCTGGGTTACCGTTTTTCCCGAACCGAACGGACCGGGAATACAGCCGGCACCCCCCTTGGCGATCGGAAACATGGTGTCGATCGAGCGCCCTCCGGTGACGAGCGGCGTCATCGGGACGCGCTTTTGCGCGATCGGACGAGGCGAACGGATCGGCCATTTTTGCAGCATGGTGATCTCTTTTTTCCCACTTTCCGTTTCGATGACCGCAATCGTCTCTTCAACGGTCTTCCGACCGGATTCGATGGAGACGAGCGTTCCGCGGACATTGGGCGGCACCATGATCTTGTGTTCGATCAGGGATGTTTCTTGCACGGTTCCCAAGACATCACCACCGGAAACACGTGCACCGGCGTGTGCCACAGGGACAAAATCCCATTGCTTGGTGCGCGAAATACCCGGAACATCGATACCGCGAGCGATAAATGCGGAGTTCGATTCTTTTTCGATGAGTTCGAGCGGGCGCTGCACGCCGTCATAGATCGACTGCAAGAGTCCCGGTCCGAGATCGACCGAAAGCGTTTCACCGGTGCGGACGACTTTGTCGCCCGGGCGGATACCGGATGTATCTTCGTAGACCTGTATCGATGCCTTGTCGCCGGCAAGTTCGATGACTTCTCCTACGAGATTTTCGGAAGAGACACGTACGACTTCGTACATTTTTGCGCCTGCCAGATTCTCTGCCACGATCAGCGGTCCGGAGACTTTGATGATTACGCCATGTTCAGACATTTTCGGAGGTGAAAAAAAGAAAGGGGTGTAAAATTACTATTCGCCGGGACATGCTTCAAATTCACAGTCGGGACCGACTCTTCCGACAAAGCTGCCGTCGGGGCATTGTTTGGCATCCATGGTGCAAGCAATGGGAGAGTCGACATCTGCCTCATCGGTCGGTGACTCGGAGCTGTCATTCGGGCAAGGTGCAAATTCGCAATTGGGGCCGGTGCGAGAGACAAAACTCCCATCAGGGCAGATCTTGGCTTCTTCAGTACATGCCATCGGCTCTTCGGAGGGTGCGGATGAAGTCGGAGCTACAGTGGCACCCGGACAAGCGGCAAACTCGCAGTCGGGACCTTCCCGTCCCACAAAACTGCCGTCCGGGCATTCTATGACTTCTTGGGTGCAGTAGATGATCTCTTCGCTATACTCATCCTCGGTATCGTTTACGGGCGGAAGCTCCGGGGCTTCGGGAACAGCCGGAAGCGAATCGGTCTCGGGGAGCGAGAGGGATGGTGACGGTTCGGATCGTTCGGAAGTCGGTGAAGGCGAGGCTTGTTCTTGAGCCGGCGTACACGCCGTGAACAGAATGATGAAGCCGAAGGTCAAGAAGATGTGTTTCATGAGTTTCCAAAAATATCGCTGCCAACCGCCTTTTCGACAATGCGACGGATTTTTTCGTTCCCGTATCCGCTACTGCCGCTGTTGCCGGGAAGAGAGATGATGGAAGGGAGAGCACCGGCGGAAAGCTTGGCAAAATCCTCCGGCGTCAATTCGCGCACGAATTCTTCCATCACAAAGACAATAGCGTAGCGCTTGGTATCAGCAGCGGTCTCGTCCGTGATCGCCCGCTTCAGGTCGAAGAGGATCTCACGAGCCGCGTCGGCACTCTCTGCCGGAAACAGAGTCAGTCCGACCGCGGCAAAACCGAGGATCTCTTCTCGCCGTCCGATAATGGCGATACCGTACTTCATGATTTGCGTAAATAAGGGAGGTATGGATTGATGATCTCGCGGATAGTCGCGGTAGGAAGTTGGTTCTGTTTGCCGACGACGATCGTACGGATCACTTCGGCATTGCGGAGTTTGCTCAGAAAAAAGACAACCAGACTTTCGGGTCCGGTAGGGTTGATGCGTGACGGCCAGTAAAGCTTGTCAAGTACTGCTAAGTCGAGACGCAATTCCCAGTCGGTGAGAGACAGACCTTGATCGACGAGTGACTTTCCCTCAGATAAAAATGTTTCCAAAAAAGTACCCTTGATTGCAGTATTGAGATCTGCAGAGCGAGTATTCGGTGACAGTCGAAGCAAAAAAGGAGTCGGCTCATATCTGATGGTTCTTTCTGCCTGAGTCCGGCGTAAGACATACTTGATGTTCTCCGCCTGGATCTGGAGTCGGAAAAACGCCTGCAAAGGTTCGCTATTGATAGTGTCAACAGCATCACGCATAGCAGCAAAAACAGCGTCATCCAAGACCATCTCGGCCGATTCGGGATTTTGAGGATCCTTTTCGAGCATTGTCTTTGCCGCCAAAAGAGCATTCTTGAAAAACCCTGTCGTGGGATCACGTTGTTTGGTCGGCTCCTCAAGAACTGAAAAAGCAAGTCTTCGTGGAAAGAGTCCCAGCGGACTCAGGCGTCCGTGAAGTTCTTCATATTTGCCTCCTGAAACATGAAAAAACAGCGAAGACTTCGCATTTTGGAGATCAAAAGGAAGGAAGAGGTACTGTGCCAAAATCTTTGTCTGAGGAGAGTGCAAAAATAGATTTTTGATTTCTAGGAGACCCGATTCGATTGTTCTTTCGATACGCTCTTCACTATCGGATTCGGCAAGAGAACTTGCCCATCCGAAATCATTCAGGATGCGTAAGGCTTCATCGGCAGTCGGCGCAGAGAGCATACGTTCGACATGTGCGTTCGAGAGAAGTCCTCCAAAACGAGCTGCGACTTGTGCTGCCGGCAAAGTGAAGTCTTGTGTCGCCATTACTTTTGCTGCGCAAACAGCGTGGAAAAGATATTGTGTTCTAATGATTTTGCCAACTCTCGAGTAACGATCGATTCAATACGAAAATCCGTTTCGTATGCCTCTGAAGTGAAGACAAAGCCACTGGTTCCAGATTTGAAAATTCTTCCCAGATTTTTGTACTGCCTTTTGCACTATGCCTTCATCGGCTTTGACCGGATGGATCGTTCCGGTGTTTGCATCAATACTCTTGAGCATCGTAATAAAGTATGCCTCCTTTTTTGTCACATCGGCAGAAGCGATAAGTGCGATCGCTTCATTGAATACATCATCGATTACTTCACGCTTGCTCTGTAAGGTCATGGCCTTTCGATGATGATCAGCCAAGTTGTCGACCTTTTTTTTGATCTCTTCGGTCTTTTTTACACCCTGACTCTCAATGTGCGCGACGGCATCCGAACGAGTCTTGTCGGCGTTTACGGCAATACGGTGTGCCTCATTCTGAGCACCGGTGATTATCCGCGCCGCCTCATGCTCGGCGTCTTGAATGATTTTAGAAGTAATATCAGCGAGTGCCATGGTGACAAAAAAAGATATCGAATAAGGTCGTAAGGAGATGGATCAGATTCCTTGGATCATCAAGAAGCTGATGAGGAATCCGAAGATAGCGAACGTTTCGACGACTGCCGCAAAAACGATCACATTGACGAGTTGGTTTTCGTCCTTTGCGACGGCTTGGGCACCGGCAACGATGACTCGTCCTTGAAAGAGACCGGAAACAAAAGCGGCGATACCGACAGTAAGTCCGGCACAGAGGACTTGCGCACCTTCGACTGTTCCGAAGTCGGCGATTTTTCCGCCAAACAAGACCAAGGCAGCGATCACGAAACCATAGATCACCTGTGACCCTGGCAATGCTTGCAAAATGAGCATTTTGATAAAGAGCTCCGGTTTTTCACCGGTGACGCTTGCCGTTGCCTCTCCTGCTTTACCACAACCAAGAGAAGATCCGGCAGCACCAAGGGCTCCAGCGAGCATTACTCCCGCGAATGCGAGTGCCGGTCCCCAATTGATAACTGATTCCATTGTGAAAGAAAAAAAGAAAAATTACCGAACAGGTTGGAAAAGGTACAGACATTTGCGAGAAAGTGGTGTAAAGCGCTTTCCCCCTCCTTCAAAAAACCGACCGAAGAATTCGACAAATTGGAGACGAGCCGTGTGCACCAAAGCGCCGATAAAATTGAGTGCAACGTTCAGAGAGTGTCCGAGCAGTATAATAAAGATCATAACAGGAAAGGCTACCAAAGTCGGGAGCATTTCACCCATTGTCGCGGCGACTTGATTGAAGGACATGGCGATAATACCCGTCGCAAGTCCGAGAGCGAATAAGCGCGAATAAGAGAGTAGATTGGATGCCCAACCGATGATCTCGTTCGCTAAGATCAAAAGACCGAGGATCGGACGGATAAAAATATTTCCCGATCCCATTGTGAAAACAAGGAG
>CAZYXI010000017.1:0-10528 GCA_964651215.1 uncultured Candidatus Peribacteria bacterium | reverse complement strand
GGGATAGAACCAGATATCGCCTTCCGGAAAGTCGGTGACTTCGCCGATATCATGGTCAAAACTGCCACCGGTCACCCCATCCGTCCACCACCACAAAGTCGTTCCTTCACCGGCGGAAATCACCGCCGGAGAAAAGCCGATCGAGCAAAGCGTTTCATCGCCGGGCTCGTATGTAGTTCGTTCGGCGAAAAAGACATTGTCTTGCAGATTGCTGATCTGAGTGTTGCGCTTGATGATTTCCGCCAGAGTCTGCCCTTCGATAAAGCGGATGGTGTGATCGCTGAAGATGTTCTCGTACCAAAAGCGATCGCCGTCACGGAGTCGCAAAAATTGCTCTTCGAGTACGACAAGCATTGTCTTACCGATACTTGCTCCGGCAGCATGGTCTTCCGCCAGCATTCCCACCCAGGCGTCGATCTTGTCGACATCGCCATAGGTATTGCGAAGCGCGCGCCTGATCTTTTTGTCCTTCGTGATCTGGTCAAAACGTGTTACGCGACCGATACCGTAATGTTCGCGAATTTCGTTGTATGTCGGCAATCCGTGATCGCGTCCGCGCTGGATGTTGAGCGAGACGAGATCGAGTCCGCCGCTTCCGGGAGCGCCAAAGAGAAAATTGCGCAGATCATCGATCACCTTGTTATCGATCCGTTGCATCGTTTGTGAAGCGAGTCCTTTGAGCAAATAGCCGATCTCATTGCTGTCCGAAATGCTTTCGCGCACAAAAAAGGCATCGCGCAGAGCGACTTTTCCGCCGGGTGCATCATTCCCCCAATTGTCGACACGTTGCAAAAACGGGGAGATCGTACTGTGCCCAAAACGAAAGGCAGCAGTTGCAAAGATGTTGTCGATCATCGCCGGTACGGTCATCTTGTATCCGCGATAGAGCGGAAGCTGACGTCCAAAGAGCGCCGGCAAAAACTCGTTGAAAGTGATCGATTGCAGTTCGGCGATCACGATCTTGCGCGCCGATTGATAGATCGCTTCATCAGATAAATCCGGATAACGTTCTGACAAAAGATCCGCCCAGTAATTGTGTTCGCGCACCCACAGCGTGTGCATGGCGGTCAGTGCGATTTGCTCGTTGGCGCGGACATCTCCCGCCAAAAAGAGATAGGCGCCGGTGCCGCCGCCATTCGGGAGTCCAGCGGTATTTTTGGGGAGCAGATCGTCGCCACTTGGTTTGAGCCGACCTCCGGAAAATTCGCGCAAGGCGGCGGCACGAGTATCATCCGAACCGTAGATATTCGAGCCATCGATATACGCGGTAAGGCTGTTCATCTGTTCGCGCGAACGCGACACCCCACCGCCATCAGTCAGGTCAAAGACCGAGCGATGAAAATTGAGGAGAACATTACCCTTCCCTTGCGGATCGAAATACGGATCCCCTTTGGGAATCGCAATCGGCATGATCTCGCCGCCGTCTTCGGATTCGCCGACCAAGGTGATATCATGATCCAAAAATTGCCCCCATTGCCAGATCATGTCGGATAGTCCGCGCGGCTCCGGGATCAAGTCGCCTTGATCGGCGATCGCATTGCTGATCTCGCGCGGACCGGGGCGGTCACCTCCTTCCGGAGCACCGATGCCATCCGCGTATTTGCTCGGCATCGAGCGAAACAAAGGTGTATTCGAATTCCCCCAATCCGGATGCAAGAGATTGTTGTAGGAAGCATTCATATTGCGATACGAATCCGATTCTTCGGAATATTCCATCACATCGTCCAAAAACGCATCGAATTTTGCCTCAGTGTCATCATCTGCCGCGGCAAAAGTGATACCGGCGACAAAAACAAGCAGAGCAAAACCACCAATGAGCAGATTGGCGGAAAACGAGAGCAAACGGGACATAGATAAATAAAAGAGAAATTATTGATTTTTATTCTAACAAAGTACAGTTGTGAGTCAATCTATAAAACAGTTTTCATAAATTGACAATGTATGATTATAGTATCAACAAAAATCTCGCATTTTCTTGCGGCTTGCTCTGTATCGAAAATAGCGAAAACAACAAAAACAAAGCCTGTTTGCGAAAAATTCGAATACTTAAAGTACGGCGGAGTCTATGCTCAGAGATTCCGCCGGGGGAGTAAATTTTTACCGTGGGAGTCTCTCGTAGAGGACTCCGACGGTTAATCGAAAAGGAGATCGGCGAACGAACGGCGGAGTCCCCTTCGGGAGACTCTACTGGGAATCAAGAAGAATCGACCCGATTAGATTTCATCGCGAATTTTCTCAAGCCATTTTTGATATTCACTCCTATCGACATTCTGTAGTATTGGCTTTTTATCTGACCTAGCCCCATCACATGTACTAGCGGCAGTTCTTCTTCCCAAAAGTTTTTCATACATCAATCTTCGTCTTTCAATCTCGGGCATGTCATCACTTGGGTGAGTTCTAAGATTTAACCGTCTAAATCCACCTATATGTGTCATAATCAAAAAATATCATAAGCTTATTGAGTAATGCAACAAATGCATCTTTCTTGACGTCGGAGTCACTTGCAGGTCTCAGTCGGGATTCAAAGATGAAGCAAGATACTACCAATCGGTTGAATTACAATGACGAACAAGCTCATCGCGGACTTCTTTTGGGAGACCGACTAAGTCTACATGAGGATTAACCGAATCAAAATCGGAATCCAAATCAAACCACCGCCCATCACCTTTGTAATCTCTTTCATTGAGTTTGGTAAGATTGGAGTATGTACTCATAGTTTTTTAAAAAAGAAAAAAACGAGAGCGCACTTTAATCGTACCGTTTGCATGTTGTCAAACTTTTTTTTGGTATGTCAAAGAAGCCGCCTGCTTCAAATAATCGGGAAAAAGAAAATTCCGTACAGATTTTTGTACATTGTGTTATTTTTTGCCCGAAGAAGACATAAACTAGACCGGAAAACTGCGGAGGATCTCGGCGATTTTCCCCACCGGTAAACCGATAATGTTGTGATAATCACCACTTGTCGTCTTGATGATCTTCTTCATCTGTTCACCTTCGACGCGGAGCGCTCCCGCAACATTGTGCCATTCGCCGGAATCGAGGATCTGCGTCACTTCGTCGTCGCCAAATTGCTTATACGTTACGCGCGAGATTTCGGTGCCCGACTGACAGCCATGTTCGGACAGCAGGCAATATCCGGTGATGATCTGTTCCGATTGTCCGCTTTTGCTTTTGAGCATGCGCTCGGCGTCATCGCGATCATGCGGCTTTTCGAGGATCTCTCCGCCAGCGGAAACGACGATCGTATCCGCGCCAAGAATGATATGGGTCGCAAATTTTGCCGCAACGGCTTGCGCCTTGCGCACCGCCAAGTCTTCGGCGATCTGTGCCGGCGTCGCATTCGGTTTGTGGAGTTCTTCAATATCCGCCGGCACCACACGAAAGCGAAAGCCGTATTCATGTAACAAAGCCGCCCGTTGCGGCGAAGCGGAAGCGAGGATCAGTTCGTGATACAAAAAATTGGCAGCCGGACGCGCATTCATCACAACTTGGGGAAGGGAAAGCGATTCGGCAGGATCAGATCGACATAGACGAGGGCGATAAAGATGAGGAGCGCCACGAGCAGCAAAAACAGATCGAGGAATGAAAAGCGGATGCCGACTCGTTTTTCGGGATCGTTGTACTTGTCGGAAAGCGAAATACGCAGGCTCGTCAGGGCGAAGAGGATACCAAAAAAGCCGAGCGGCAGGTCGCCGAGTCGCAAAAAGATCTCGGTCTCGAAAGGATAATAGTTGTTGCGCCAACACAAATACGCCGCCAAATAGCTGATGCCCATCGTCAAGAACAAGAATTCTGCAGCGCGATTGATGTTGAGCATGATGTTCATACGGACGATGTGCGGAAGATCACTCGGGATTATTGCAAATCGCACGGATTTTTCCAATCTTTCTTGTTCTGCTGTAATCACCAAAAAGCTCGTGTATGATGCCGATGATGGTGACAAAAAAGCTCAACGCCGGCATCTTGTTTGCACTTGCTTTCCTCTTTTTGCTGCTGTTTATCTGGCTGAGGATCCCGATTGCGGATGAAATGTTCGATGAAAAAACAGGCACACTTATTCTTGATCGCAACGGGCGTGTTTTGTTCTTTGATACATCCGAAGATGAGCAATATCTGCTGCCGCGCATAGCGACTGAAAAAATATCGCCCTACTTCGTCACCGCCGTCGTTTTGCTGGAGGATGAAGGCTTTTTCAGTCACAACGGTATCGATCATGCCGCCGTTTTTCGCGCTCTCGTTCAGAACATCCGTGCGCAACGGATCGTCTCGGGAGCCAGTACGCTTAGCTTACAATTGGCAAAAAACCTGCTCGGGCACAAAGAGCGGACCTGGTGGAATAAGTGGCAAGAAGCCCTGTACGCGCTGCGGCTTGAAACGCAATTCGACAAAAACGAGATCTTTGCGATGTGGGCGAACAAAGCGCCATTCGGGAGCAATATTGTCGGCATCAATGCGGCGAGTCAGTATTATTTCCGCAAATCACCGCAAGAACTCTCGCTTGCTCAGGCGACTTTTTTGGCGGGGATCCCCAATAATCCCGAGCGCTATTCGCCGCTCACGCATCCGAACGCGGCGACGGAACGCAAAGACCGGGTGTTGCAACTTTTATTCCGCAACGATCTCATCAGCGAAGGCGGACTGATCCAAGCGCAAAACGAACAGGTCGATTTTTTTGTCAGACCGCCTCCGATCATCGCCCCTCATTTTGTGATGCGGACGATCGCAAATCTGCCGAAAGCAAGTGTCGTGCGGACAACGCTTGATATCGGGTTGCAATCGCAGATGGAAAGTATCATCGAACGACATCTGGATTTTTTGCAGGGGCATAATGTCGGCAATGCCGCCGCCATCGTGATCGAAAACAGTACCGGCGCGATCAGGGGGTATGTCGGCAATGCGGATTATTTTAATGAAAATACCGCCGGACAAGTCGATATCCTGCGCTCGTACCGGCAAGTCGGCAGTACGCTCAAGCCGTTTTTGTACTACCTTGCCTTCCGCGATCTCGGCTGGACGGCGGATACGACTATCCTCGACGAACCGGTCGGATTTGAAACCGCGATCGGAACGGAGTTTGAACCGAAGAATTTCGATCTCACCTATCGCGGTGCCATGTCGGTGCGCGATGCGCTTGCCGAATCACGCAATATTCCGGCAGTCCGTACGCTCGCCGAAGTCGGGGAAGGAAAATTGTTCGCGCTGCTGAGCGCTTTGGAAGCGATCCCGTTGCAGTCCGCTGCCGATGCCGGTCTGTCGGCGGCGCTCGGTGCGGCGGAGATCCGCCTGATCGACTTGGCACGAGCCTATGCGGTCTTGGCACGCGAAGGCAGGTCATTGCGACTCTGCTTGGTGGAACCGTGTTTTCCGCAGTCGGGCGAACCGATCCTGACGCAAAACCTTACTCTCGAAATCACCTCGATCCTGTCGGATAACGTTGCGCGCGTCGATGCCTTCGGTGAGGGCTCGGCGCTCGAATTCGACTTTGCCGTGGCGGCAAAGACCGGCACCTCACGCAATTTTCGCGATAATTTTGCCGTGGGCTACACGCCAAATTTTACCGTACTCGTGTGGGTGGGAAACAGCGACGGCAGTGCAATGGAAGAAGTCTCGGGCATCACCGGAGCCGGTCCGATCTTCCATGAGATCGTCAAGGCGACGCAGCGCATCTATCCACTCAAGATGTTCCGGAGTCCGCCATTGCGAACGGCAGATACGGTCACGGTTGCCGCGCTCCGGATCTTGTCTCCCCTGCCCGGCGCGACATTTCGCCTCGATCCGGAGCGTCCATCCGATGCGCAAAAAATCCGCTTCGCGACGAACATCTCTGCTGATTTTGTGCTGAATGACGAATCGCTCGGTTCCGGCACGGAAGTGCTGTGGACGCCGCAACTCGGTGAGCACCGACTCGTCGTCACCGACGATGAAGGCAATCGGGCTCAGGTCGGATTTTTCGTGCGCGACTGAATATTGTTTTGACTTGTATGTCCTCTCCCAAAAAATACTTCACTTTCGGACTGATCATCGCTTTTCTCCTTGGCTGGAGCACACTGCTCTTTGTCGTAGGTCCCGAAGAAATGGTGCGTCGCATCGGCGTGGAAAACGGTTATATTTTTCTGTTTTTGCTCGCGACTTTCGGCGGACTTTCGTCGCTGACGGTGTCGTCACTTTATGCGAGTCTGGTGACATTTGCCGCCGGCGGGCTCGATCCGTGGCTGCTCGGCATCGTAACGGGAAGCGGTGTCACGATCGGTGACAGCTTTTTTTATCTGCTGGGGTATCAAGGTCGCGCGATCACGAGCGGAAAATTGCAGAAGATCTTTCAAAAGATCTCGCGTTGGATCTCCAAAAGCCCGGATTGGTTGGTACCGGTGATCGTCTTTGCCTATGCGGGATTGACGCCGCTGCCAAATGATATTCTCACCGTTTCGCTCGGTATGGCAAAAGTCGCCTGGCGCAAAATCATCTTGCCGTTGCTTCTCGGGAATATCATATTGATGACGATCATGGCCTATGGGACGATCTATGGCATCGAATTTGTGCGGCAATTGGCGCTCGTGGACTAAGCAGCGACAGCGAATAGCTTTTTTAAAACCGAATACAAAATTTTGCGCCAAAGCGGGCTTGAGCCCCGTTCCAAACTTTTCCCCTCAAAACCGAAACGAGTATTTTGGTGTCGGATGCATGAGCGCCGCATTCTCAAACTGTCGGTGTTGCAGAATCAGGGAAACGAGAGAAACGGGTTACAAACCCGTTCCGGCGAACGAAGACTTTTCGGGAGAAGAAAATGTTTACGCTCGTGAAATAAACTATGAAAAAAAACTTTTGAAAATGTTACTTTTTTGATCGCTCTTCCGTATACATCGGTGGACGAAAAAAAAGCATTTCTGCAGAAAACTTTCTTTCTCTCCTCTTGTCATGACAGACGAAGCCATCGTCCGCGAATGCCAAGCCGGCGATTACGGCAACTTTGCAACGCTCTACGACGCGTATTTGAAACGGATCTACGACTTTATCTACTTCAAAACGCATCATCGCGAAACAGCGGAAGACCTGACGACACAAGTCTTTATGAGCGTACTTGAAAACATCGACACCTTCGAGCACGGCAAAGGCGCCTTTGTCACTTGGATCTATCGCATCGCGCGGAACAAGATCGTCGACCATTACCGCTCTTTCAAATCGCTTCATGATATCGAAGACGCATGGGATATCTCGTCAGACAGCGACATCGAACGGGATGCCGACACCGCGCTCTCGCTGCAAAAAATCGAAGCCGCCATACAAAGCCTGACCGCCGCCCAACGCGAAATCGTGCTCCTGAGACTGTGGCAAGACATGTCTTTTAAGGAGATCGCGCGCCTCACCGGCAAAAACGAAGCGGCTGTCAAAATGGCTTTCGGCAGAGCGCTGGAAAAAATCCGCAGCGAAGATCTTTTGCTCCTCTTGGCACTTTTCTTTTTCACCTTGCGATGACCAAAAAGACAAAGCGCATGTTGGCGGAACTGTATGCCATCGATGCCTCCTTGCGGCAGCACGAAAAAGACCTGATCGCCATCTTGGAGGAATTGCAAAAAACCAAGCCCGATACGAAGTTCGACCGCACCTTTGCCGAAGAACTGCGCGAGGGCATCTACACGAAAATCGGCGAACGCGAATCCCGTCCGCCACCGGAGCAAACCGGCAAAATCAATCTCTTTTCTTTTTCCTTTTCATATATGCAAGCCTTAGGTATTGCAACCGCCAGCGTCATGCTTGGCGTAACGGCTCTCAATTTCCCCTTTAGCGGCGACGGCTATATCCGCGAACGCAAACCGGATCCGACACCGCAACAGATCGTGATGAGTTCGGATATCGAACTGATCCCGGTCGGCTCGAACGCCTTTGGACAGATCACCATCGAAGCCACCGCCCAAGCTTCGGGCAAAGGTGGGGGTGGTGGAGGTGTCGAAAGTGCCGCCTCGACAGCGGATATGAAGATCATGCCGCCATACGAAATGACGCGTTATGAATACGTCTACGATGGCGAGCTCGATCTGCCGCAGACCGACATGCTGCCGGTGTATAAGCGCATCAGCAACGGCGATGCCGGAAGCAGACTCGCCGATCTGATCTCCGGATACGATCTCGGACTCTTCAATGCCGGCAAGCTCAGAAATCTGGGAGTTCAGAATATCAGTCTCGCGGAAGACCGAGATATGGGCTACATGATCATGATCGATTTTATAAACGAATCGGTCAACATCGGTACCAATTATCTTACCTGGGACAATCCGATGAACCGATGTTGGGAAGGTGACAAATCTCCGGAAGAAGCGGAAAAATGCGTACAGCGCTATGCGCTTTCACCGGAAGATATTCCGGCGGAAAATGAGCTGATCGCTCGTGCAGATGCATTTTTGAACGAATACGGAATCGCAACGAGCGGCTACGCGGCGCCATACGTCAATCAGGAATGGCGACTCTATTATGAGCAAGCGGTCAAGGAACAAGAGCTGGCGCGCTCCGAATCCGGCGATGACGCCATGATCATGCCGGCGCCGTGGGTACCCGATCAAATACAAATCACCTATCCGTATTTGTTCGGAGACGAAATGGTCTATGACGCTTCCGGCAATCCGGTCGGACTGAGTGTCATGGTCGACGTGCGCAATGACAAGGTCGCCGGAGTATATAACCTGACGACCCGCACCTACGAACAGTCGGATTACGAAGTCGAGACCGATGCCGATGAGGTTTTGGAACTTGTGAAAAAAGGCGGCATCTGGCCAAACTGGTACGGTGAGGAGGCGGAAGAAGTAAAACAAGTCCCCCTCGGCGAACCGACTCGCGGACTGGTGCAACATTGGATCTACGAGAATAATACTTCGAGCGAGATCTATGTGCCGGCGCTGTTCTTCCCCGTCGAAGCCGAAGCGACCGAAGGAGGATTTTATCCGCGTACGATCGTCGTGCCCTTGGTCAAAGACGCGATCAGATACCCGGACTTCTATCCGATCCTCTATCGCGAAGAACCGTTGATGGAAGACGAAGAAGTGAGCGAACCGGAAGTCTTGCCGGTCGAACCGGACAACTCGATCGGAAACTGATCGTCTCGATTACAGAGAAAAAACCGTCCCGAGAACTCGGGACGGTTTTTTTGTATGAAACTTTTTGAAAGGAATTATCTTGTCTGCAAATAAGGATCGATATTTTCAAGTGAGTAAAACATTCCGCCGGAGCGGGGCTGAGCCCCGCTACAAATGTTTCCCCTCAAAAGCGAAACGAGTATTTTGGTATTGGATGAAGAAGAGTCAGCCCAAGCATGAGTACCAAATTCCCAAGTGGTAGTTGTTGCAGAATCAACGAAACGAGAGAAACAGGTTGCAAACGCGTTCCGGCAATAGAATTTAACTGGGACAAATGACCGTACCGGATATTCAGGGCAGTCATTTGTTTTACTAAATTACCTGCTTGCACACTTTGGAAATATTCTTTCTTATTCTAGCAGCTTTGTGCGCTTGTTTTGCTTTAGTACTGATAAACTGCAACTTTAAATCAATCAATGTTAATTCATCTGCCCATAATATTGCTTTCAGATTATTAGACTCTACAAAATTAGGGTCACCATAAGTTACATTCTCAGGAGAAACTTGAATTTTTTTTGGGACATTTATCTGCGGAAACTCAATATATCTATATACAAACCATAATGTTTCACCACTTGGTAAAACAAAATATTTGAGTAATTCAGTTTGCATAGTTCTTTTGCTCGGCCAGTAAGGACAACGAATATCCTTTTTCTGAAGTAATACCGTAATTTCAGTACTCAAGCCCAAGGGTGCAGATGGAATTATTGTAACACCGTTTAAACTAGATTCTGATTGTAAAGCTGCAATCGGTGTAATGATTCTAAGTAAAACACCAACACTGGGTAAATCCTTAGTTGCTTTCCATGAAGAAATTTTTCGGTCACTGTTTTTCTTAATCGGCAGACCACATTTTTTAGCCATTTCATAATCGTATGCAAAGTGACTTATATCTGCACTATGAAAACTAATTTTTGGCAATCCTTTTACAGCAGTCCCAAGATAAATATCTCTTTTCAAAGGATCCCCTTTGTTATTCCGAACTTTAAGGTACCAGATTGATCCATGTTTGCCATTGTTATCGGCTACAGAAAATTTAAAATAGATATTTCCCAAAATTGGAGTGTCACTACCCATCTACATCAAAACATTCACCCACTTTATATCAAAGATAATTATGAAATAGCTATGCTTCTAAATAACTTGCCCTTGCTTGATTTGCCGCAGCGACCTTCCGCCGGAGCGGGGCTGAGCCCCGTTCCAAATATTTCCCCTCAAAACCGAAAGGAGTATTTTGGTATTGGATGCAAAAGCGCCACATTCCCGAATTGTAGGTTCTGCAAAATCAGGGAAACGAGAGAAACGGGTTACAAAACCGTTCCGGCGGCTTGCGACTTCCATCTGGCGACTTCTCTCTTGCTTACGACTTTGCCCTTGCTTGATTTGCGGCAGCGACCGCCTCT
>CAZYXI010000016.1:0-10536 GCA_964651215.1 uncultured Candidatus Peribacteria bacterium | reverse complement strand
TCCGGCTCAAAAACGCTTCTCACGGCACTCCTGCTGATGATGATCATCGTTGTCATGGGCGGATGTCGCCAAAAATGCGTCCCGGGGGCGGATATCTATCCCGATTGTCGCGGCGGGTTACCGCCGGAGGAGCACGAGCTGGTCGTGTGGAATATCGGTGAAGACGAGGATGTTTTTAAGGATCAATTCGCTGATTTTAGCCGCATCCACAAAACGGTCGAAATCAGCTACAAGTCCTTCCCCGATGAAGCGGAATACAAAAAAGCGCTCCTCAAGGCACTCGCACTCGGTGAAGGGCCGGATGTGTTCGCCATGCCCTACACCTGGCTCGAAGAAAACAAAGCCCTCGTCGCGCCGGCTCCACGGGACAAAGTCGATCCGGCGGTCTATCGCGAGCTTTTTCATCCGGCGGTCAGCGATGTCTTGATCCGACCGGAAGGAGAACAAGAGGCGGTCTACGGAGTCGCACTCGCCGTTGATACGCTTGCACTCTATTACAATCTCGATGCCCTTCGACAAGAAGTAAACAAATTCAGCCCGGCAAAGACCTGGCCGGAGCTGATTGCCGACGCGACCGCCCTTGCCCGACGCGATCCTCAAAGCGGGGAATTGATCCGCAGCGGGATCGCCATGGGCTTAGGAGACAGCATCCGCTACGCACCTGATATTATGTCGCTCCTCTTCGTGCAATACGGGGCACGGGTTTTTGACGAAGCAATGGAAAAAAGCATTCTCGCCGAAAAGCAAACCGCCACTCCGTCACAATCGACATCCACACCGGGGAGCGATGCCTTTGCGCTTTATACCGGTTTTGCCGACGAAGAGAACATGCATCAAAGTTGGACAAAGCAGCTTGCCGCAACCGAAAATCTAGAACTGGAGGCGTTTTTGCGCGGTGACGTCGCCATGATCTTCGGCTACTCCGATCTGATCGAGCAACTCCAGGCGATCGCAGCGGAGATCGAAGGTGACACGATCGATATCGAGAGTAGTGTGCGGGTCTCCGCGGTGCCGCAACTGGTGGTTGACAAGGATTATCAATGGGACGATAGTGCCAATCTGGCGCGATTTTCCGCCTACTTTGTCGCAAAGCAATCCGCTCATCCCGAAAGTGCCTGGGAACTCCTCCTCTACCTGGCGGACGAAGATCCGGCAGCGAAATACATGGAACTCAGCGGCAAGCCGCCGGCACGGAAGAGTTTGAGCGAAAGAGTGGTGAGTGATGATGGCGCCTCGCGCGAAGCAAAGATCTTTGCGGAACAAGCAGGGATCGCACGCGCATTGGTGATCGGCGATCCGAATGATTACGCTCTCATCATGCGACAGTCCGCCGATGCGGTGGCGACAGAAGACCGCTCACCGGCAAGCGCTCTCAAACGAGCGCAAAAGCAGCTCCAGTGTGTGCTCGAGCGGATCCAGGGAGATGCGACCAAAGTCGGTTGTACCGAACTCGAAGGTTAGGCGCCCCGTAGCTGAAGGAATTCGGCACGCGTCCGGACATCGTTTTTGAAACGACCGCGCAGTGAAGAAGTTTCGACCGACGTCGCTTGTTTTTCGACCCCGCGCGCCATCATGCAGAGATGTCGAGCAGAAATGATCACGCCGACGCCGCGTGCTTCGGTGACATTTTGGACCGCATCGGCAATCTGCATCGTAAGGCGTTCTTGATTTTGGAGTCGCCGCGCAAAGATCTCGACGATGCGAGGAAGTTTGGAGAGACCGATGATCTTTTTTTCGGGGAGATACCCGATCGTCACAGAACCGAAAAAAGGCAAGAGATGATGCTCGCATGTGGAATAGAATTCGATATCGCGCACCACGATCATTTCATCGAAATTCTCGGCATCAAAGGTCGTAACGACATCTTCGACACGCTGTCCATATCCGCTGCAGATCTTTTGCCAGGCTTTGGCAGAGCGTTCCGGTGTCATTTTGAGCCCTTCACGCGACTGATCTTCGCCAAGTTCGACAATAAGTTCCTCCATTACGCGAGCCAAGTTGTGTTCGTCCATGAGTGAGCAGAAAGAAAATATTACGCGCGGACATGCCCGTCACCGCGCACGATCCATTTGTATGTGGTAAGACCTTCAAGGGCGAACGGTCCGCGGACATGCATCTTTTGTGTCGATATACCGATCTCCGCACCAAGACCGAACTGGGCTCCGTCGGAAAACGCCGTCGAAGCATTAGCATAGACACAAGCGGCATCGACGTCCTGGAGGAATGTTTCGATGGTCGTCTGGTCGGTACTGCAGATCGATTCGGAATGACCGAGCGAATACTGGCGGATGTGCGACAACGCATCGTCGAGAGAAGGAATGACCGCAAGATTGAGAATATAATCGAGCCACTCCTGTTCAAAATCGCCTTGTGCAAGCGGCTGGGACGCGGCATACGACACCTGCGCCAATGTCGCCATTGCTGTCTCGTCGGCATGGAGGGAAACGAGCGGAATCTGCTTTTCCTCGTGCAAGCGGGTAAATTCGGCAGCGAGTCCGCGCACAAAATCGGCGGCGACCGCGGTGTGCACGAGCACGGTATCGACGGCGTTGCAGACGGAAGGACGGCGCACTTTTTCATTCGCGACGATGGCGATCGCTTGCTCCAAATCGACCTTGGCATCGATATAGGTATGCACGACACTTGCGCCGGTCTCGATCACCGGCACTTGGGCATGTCGGACACAATAATCGATCAAACCGCGCCCGCCGCGAGGAATAATGACATCGATCTGGTTCCGTGCCGTGAGCATCTCGGCAACCGCATCGCGCTCAGTCGTATCCAAAAACTGCACCGCAGCCTCCGGAAGTCCGTGCTGACGGAGAGCGGTATGCAACACCGCTACAAGAGCGCGATTGGAATGGAGTGATTCCTTGCCGCCCTTGAGTCCGATCGCGTTCCCGGATTTGAGGGCGAGTACCGCCGCATCGATCGTGACGTTGGGACGCGATTCGTAGATCATTCCGATCACACCAAGCGGCACGCGGATGCGCTCGATCCGCAGACCGTTCGGGAGTCGGCGCGACTCGAGCACATCTCCGACCGGATCGGGAAGCGTCATCACATTGCGGACTTCGGCGGCGATATTCCGCAATCGCTGGTCGTCGAGACGCAATCGATCGGACATCGTGTCGGTTTGAAGGGCATCGAGATCGTGTGTATTGGCGGTCAAAATCGCATCCGTCGACTGTTCAAGTCCGGCGGCGATCGAGCTGAGGAGAGCGTTCTTTTGCTCGGGATCAAGCCGTGCGATCGTGCGAGCTGCTTGTTTTGCCTGCAAAAACTGCGCTTCAAACATGAGAAAACTGCAAAGTATCGTCATTGTGCATGGCGAAGGAGAATTTTTCAAACCGAATCCGTACCGGCAAATCGGAATGCGCTTGCAGCGCCCGTACAAACTTGGCAGAATGAAAGAGATGGACGACCAACCAGAAAACATCGGGCAGCCGAAAAGCATGCGCAAGAAGATCGATCGACTTCTGCTCGGGGTCGTGGTCGGTGGTGCCGTCGGTTCGATCCTGGGAGTGACCCTTGCGCCAAAAAGCGGCAAAGAGACTCGCAAAATGATGGGCGACCGCAGTCGGGACACCTGGAACAAGATCTCGGCGATCATCGAAGAACAAGAGCGACGGACAACACGCAAGCAAAAGCATGGTCTCTGGCACTTGCTCAACCGGATCTTTGTCCGCAAAAAATGACTCCCAAGCTCCATCTCGAACCCTTTGCATCCGGAGCGGACGGCAATGTGCGGATCCCCGGGAGCAAATCGCTGACGAATCGAGCATTACTCCTTGCCGCACTTGCGGATGGGAAAAGTGTTTTGCGTGGCGGGCTCGAATCCGATGATTCGGAAGTGATGCAAGATGCCTTGCGCAAGTTGGGGATAGCGATCGAAAAAGACCAAGACCGCTGGCATGTCCGCGGCAGGAATGCACAATTCCGCAGAGGAGATTTTGAATTATTCCTCGGCAACGCCGGTACGGCGATGCGCTTTTTGACGGCGGCGAGCGGATTGGTGAAGGGCAATGTCCGGCTTTATGGCAAGCCCCGTATGCACGAACGCCCCATCGGGGATCTTTTGAGCGCACTTCGGCAATTGGGTGTCGTGATCCGCTCGGAAGCAAATAACGATTGTCCGCCGCTGGTCACCGAAGGATCAGGGGAAATAGCCGGTGGCACATGTGAAGTATCCGGTGCGATCTCGAGTCAGTTTCTTTCGGCGATCCTCCTGGTCGGCGCGTGCATGGAAAATGGCGTGCGGCTCAAAATCACACCGCCACTTGTGTCGGAACCGTATCTGCGCATGACGATCGAACTTCTCAAAGCATTTGAAGTGCATACGGAAGAGGTTGTGGAGCTTACATACTCCGTTGCGCGCCAACGTATCGCACCCGTCGACCTGCAGATCGAAGGAGACGCCAGCGCAGCGGCACATGTTTTTGCTCTCGCTGTCGCCGCCCAAGGCGCCATCACCATCAGTAATTTTCCGGCAGAGAGCATGCAGGGTGATGCCGCATTTTTGGACGTACTCGAGCGCTTTGGCGCACAAGTGCAAAATTCGGCAAGTGGAATGACCGTCAGCATGCAAGACAAGCCGCGACCGCTCGGCGAGATCGATTTGGAGCATATTCCGGATGCCGCTCTGTCCGCGGTCGTGTTGGCGGCACTGGCGAAAGGAAGCTCGCGCATCAAGGGGCTATCGACATTACGACACAAAGAATGCGACCGCATCGAAGCGCTCGCGCAAAACCTGACTCGCTGCGGCGCAACCGTCACGACCGGTACGGATTGGATCGAGGTGGATGGTGATCCGCATGCGCTCCATGGCGCGGAGATCGAAACCTTCGACGATCACCGTATCGCCATGAGTATTGCCGCTCTCGGCACCGTTTATCCGGGAATAACGATTTTGGAACCGGAATGTGTCGCCAAGACCTTCCCTGATTTTTGGGAAGTATTTGAAATGTGTCGCAAATAAACATGCAGAAACAAAATATCGTTTTGATCGGCATGCGCGGGAGCGGCAAAAGCCATATCGGAAGACTGCTTGCGGAAAAGCTTGAGATGCGACTTTTTGACAGCGACAAAGTCATCGAAAAGGAGATCGGCGAATCGATCGGCGCATTGGTGGCAAGAGAAGGCTGGCAGCGGTTCCGTGATATCGAAAGTGCCACCTACGCACGACTCGCCAAGCAAAAAAATGCAATCATCGCCACCGGAGGAGGTGTGGTATTGCGAACGGAAAATATCGACAAGCTCAAAAAAAACGGCGTGATTGTCTTTTTGCGCGTTCCGCTTGCCGACTTGGCAAAACGACTGACAAAAAGCTCGCACAAGCGCCCGAGTCTCACCGGAGCCGATCCCGTGGCAGAGCTCGCGCAGACCTGGAAAGAACGGCGAAAGTTATATGAAGCCGCAGCGGATATCATCATCGATACACCGAATGTCGGAGACGACAAGGCAAAGGACATCGCCGAGCATGCCGAACGCATTCTCACAAAAATATCCAAACTGTGACGGAAGACTGAGGGAAATAGAACATGAAAAAGCGCATAGGAGAAAAGCGCCGGAATGCGTGTCACGGAGGGCATCCGCAACAAGAGATTTGGGAAGCGGAAAAATATTCGTATTCTTGGGGGAAGTGCGATAAAATCGAAAAAGTCTTTCAAAATCATGTCTTCGATCAGATTCGCTTTTCGACAGCTCGGCTATTTTCCATGGGATATCGTTGCCGCCTTCCGCGAAGATCCGGCACTTCGCAACAAGCTCTTTGGCGTGGTCGAACTGATAACCTATCAAGGGATATGGGCGGTTTTTTTCCACCGGATCGCCCATTTGCTCTTTGCACTCCGAATCCCGGTTTTGCCGCGGCTGCTCTCGCAGATCAGTCGATTTTTGACCGGCATCGAGATCCACCCCGGAGCGCGGATCGGACGAGGATTTTTTATCGACCACGGTATGGGGGTGGTGATCGGTGAAACCGCCGAAATCGGTAACAATGTCCTCATGTATCATGGCGTCACCCTGGGGGGGACCAGTCTCAGCAGCGGCAAGCGCCATCCCACGATCGGGAATAAGGTGCTTCTGGGCGCCGGGGCGAAGATCTTTGGACCGATTACGATCGGTGACAATTCGCAAGTCGGTGGCGGAGCGGTAGTGATCAAGGATGTGCCGGAATGTGCGGTCGTTGTCGGCAATCCCGGACAGATCATCCGTCACAACGGCAAGCGCGTTCCCTCTCCGGTCGAGAATGTCGATCAGATCACTCTGCCCGATCCGATCAGCAAGCGCTTTGATCTGCAAGAACGGCGTCTGCACCAACTCGAAGCGGAATTGAAAAAACTCCAAAAAGAGAAAGGGGGAGGAAAGAAATAATACTCCCCTTGCCGTCGTCACATTGGCAATGGCGAAATTGGCGAAGATTTGGCGAATGAAAGAAATCAATCCGGAAACTTTACAACAACAGAAAAAATTGTGTTTCGATTCTCAGCTCGAAAACAGCAGATCAGAAAGACCACCAAAAATGATGAGGGGCAAGCGAAAAAAATTGGAGAATCTGCTTCCAGCATTTATTATTTTTGTAATATTTTTATGATTCGTGAAGAGAGGCGGTCTCGGCATCATCATCATTGCACTTGCGGCAGCACTTTCGCCAATGAAAGATGCCCATGCCCGACTTGAGGCGGAAAGTTGGGCGATCCAGCAGACACAGATCCGGACTGAAGAGATCGCGCAGAGCGATGCCGACCTTGTCGTTATCGATATCACAAGTGACGGAAATGCAGCGAACGAATTTGAAGCAGCGGATCTCGCCATGATGCGAGATAATGACAAACAGATCATTGCCTCCCTTTCGGTCGGGAAGGCGGAACCGTGGCGCGAATATTGGAACGGTCAATGGGAAGAGCCGCGTCAGTCGCCGTGCTACGAATTGCGGTTTGACACGAGAAAAAGGGAATGGCGACGCGAAAATACCTGTCCAAAAGGGAATATTGGATTGGTCGGCAACAAGGATCCGCTTTGGGATGGCGAACTTGTTGCTCGTTACTCAGACCCACGGTGGTACGATGATGTCTTGGAGTCATATTTGGATAAGATCCTTGCGGCAGGGTTCGATGGTGTCTATCTCACCAATACCGATGTATTTGAGAATCGGGGAAGAAGCAGTATCACGAAGCGCATCTACGCGCGCGAAATGCAGGATCTGATCCTGCGAGTCGCTCGATATGCCCGCAGCAAAGCCGGCAGTGATTTTGTGATCATTGTCGAAGACGGCGACCGGCTCCTTGCCGCGAGCAAAGACCGCGGACTCAATAAGGGATTGTTGCAGAGCATAGATGCGATCGGGGTCAAATCGCTCCTCTTGGACACATCCGACACACAACGTCAGCGAAGAATATCGGTGTTCCAAAAATATGTCGGCACGAAAGTACCGATTTTTGTCAGCGAATGCGCCAGTAAAAAGGAGGTCTCAAAGCTTCGCACATGGCAAGCACAACTCCTGACAAAGTACGGATTGCGCACGAGTATCACATGGGGAAGGAACGACTGTCTGTTTGATTCACTGTCTCATCCCCTCGATTGATGAAAGCACACATCCAAAAAATCTTCGCTGTGATCATTACGATCTCTCTCCTATTACCGCAATTTCCTCTGCCGGCACAAGCGGTGGAATCACTTCTCAAAATCACCGAGATCTATAGTAACGCCGACACAGGTGAATCGGAGTGGATCGAAATCCACTGGCTCGGACACGAGACACACAACCTAGGTGGAGTGACGATCTGGGACGATGTGGGCAAAATACACACCATTGCGGAGGGCACATCGATTGAGCCTGATCAGTATCTTGTAGTGAGCGGTTGGACAAGCAAACTGAATAACACCGGCGATTCGGTGATCATCAAAGATAGTGATGGAGAGCTTGTCGCTCAGGTTTTGGATTTTCCGGCGATTGCGAAAGGCAAAAGCTGGTATCCGTCAGCTGCAACAACTGACACGCCGACACCGGCTGCACCTCACGCCGAATACGACACACCTGTCGAATCACCGCTCGCGAGTCCAAGTGACGAACCTGGCGAACCTGAGCCAAGCCCAAGTCCTGACGAAAGTGACGAAGAAAACGGGAATAATGATCCGGAAATTCCTCAAGAAGAAGAGGATCAAGCAACTCCGACACCGACTCCGGATACTGGCGAAGGTGAGCAAGATGAGGAGCCCGAAACGCCTGACGAAAGTGACGAAACAACCGCCGGTCCTTCGCCAGAACTGACAGTCTTTGTGTCCGAAATCGTCAGCAATCCCGAGGGAGAAGAAGGCGAATGGGTGGAGATCGTGACAGAAGAAACCGGATCCGTCGATCTGAGCGGGTTTCTCCTCGCAGATGAGATCGGTGATTTTTTCGTCTTTCCGGAAGGAAGTGTTGCTCAACCGAATGAATACTTGGTTGTAACGGGGTGGGGAAACAAACTCAATAACACCGGCGATTCGCTTTTTCTCAAGCGCGCCGATGGCAGCATCGTCGAAAGTGTGATCGAGTTTCCGGCGCTGGAGAAAGGGGAAAGCTGGTTGCCGCAAGAGCAGCAAAAAGGCATTCCGACTCGAGGTGCTGCCAATCGATTACTCGAACCGTTGCCGTCTCAAACTCCCTCTCCGAGTCCTTCTCCGGACCCGGAAGAAGCACCTTCGCCACTTCCGACACCGACTCCGGAGGTTGAGACATCACCGACGCCGATCGCCTCAACCGAACCGACCGCAAGCGCACTTCCTTCTCTCGAGCCGACGCCTGATCCAAGCGATGCGCCCCTGCCATCGCCGCTTGTTCCTTTGCCGCAGCCTGCCGAGATCGAGATCAGCGAGATCATGAGCAATCCCCTCGAATCTGAGTCCGAATGGGTCGAACTCTATTCGCAAGCGGAAGCGGAAGTCTCGCTCGGCGGTTGTACGCTTTCTGATGCGGTGGGAGTCATCTTTACCTTTCCGGATGACACGATCCTTGCTCCCCAATCCTATCTTGTGATCGATGGATGGGGAAACAAACTCAATAACACCGGCGACTCGCTCTCTTTGCGGACACCGGATGGAGTAGAAATAGCGATTGCGGAAGGATTCCCCGCACTCGACAAGGATGTGACTTGGCTGCCGATGGAGGCAGCGGAAGGTATCCCGACACCGGGTGAGCCGAATCAGATCCGTGAGACGGAAACCATTCCCCCGCCGCAAGAAGACGAGCCAGAGCAATCACCGCCGCCGGAAGAAGCACCGGAGCCCACACCACCGGCTGATATGATCGAAAACGGTGAAATCATCGTGAGCGAGGTGATGACGAATCCGCTCGACGGTCTGGAGTGGGTCGAGTTGTCTTCGCGCAGCGAAGAGCAAGTGCAGCTCGACGGTCTGGAGCTGCACGACGCACTCGGTGCGATCTTGGTCTTGGACGAAACGCATAGCATCGAGCCCAACGGCTATCTTGTCGTCAGCGGTTGGCCGGACAAACTCAATAACAGCGGTGATACGGTAACGCTGCAAACAGGTTTGGGCAAAGTGATCGATGGTCCGCATCAAATCCCGGCACTCACAAAAGGCATGAGCTACAGCATCGATTTTGCCGCCGCCACCGTGCCGACCCCCGGTGAACAGAATCAGCCACCGGAAGACAATACCGGGGATGATGAAGCGGAAGAAGGGGTGACCGATGAACCGGAGGAGCGAGAAGAAAATGAAGTCAGCGCCACGCTCGCCGTCATAATCAATGAAGTATTCGCCAGTCCGGCAAACGGTGCGGACGAATGGGTCGAACTCTATTCGCAAGCGGAAGCGGAAATCGACCTCAGCGGCTTTACAATGCACGATGCTCAAGGACTGATGACAACGATCACTGACGGATCAGTCATCGCCCCGAACGGCTACCTGGTCATCAGCGGTTGGAGCGGCAAACTGAATAACAGCGGCGATACGGTTTCGCTCCGCACTCCAAACGGCAGCATCGTGACCACCATCGACTATCCATCGCTCGCTTCGGAAAAGAGTTGGGGTTTTGATGGCACATCCTATCGCCGCACCGACAATGCGACTCCCGGGAGCGCAAACCGATTTGCGGCGGCAAGCAGTGGCGGAGGCGGCTCCTCCGGCACAAGCACAGGAAAAAAATCGATTCCGGTGCTCCTCAAGCAACCGGCAAAACATCGTTCCGCCAAAAGAGAGGAGTTTGAATTGGAGATCAGCGAAGTGCTTTTTAGCGGAACGAGCGATTTTGTCGAGCTCTATTGCCGCAGATGCGATCTTGATCTTGCCGGTATCCGGGTCGCGGATGATAAGGCGTTCTTTGAATTTCCGGAGGGAACCGAAGTGGCGACCGGCGAGTATGTCGTGATCCACTTTGCCGATGAAGCGGAAGACATGCGTCACGAAAACGGTGTCTGGCATTTTTGGGCGACAAAAAGCGGTTTGACGGCGAGCGACGAGACGATCTTTGTCATCGATTCTTGGGGAAATGTCGCAGACGCCCTTTGTATCGCCAATCAAAACGGCAAGTTT
>CAZYXI010000015.1:0-10551 GCA_964651215.1 uncultured Candidatus Peribacteria bacterium | reverse complement strand
AACTCTTCAATAATATCGATGTAGTTGGGATATATGGCGCTGTAATTGGGACACTAATTTTTCTCTGGGAATTATTTAAAGCGTATCTAAAAAGAAGAAGGATAATTGTTCACGGTGGCTGCACATTGCTTCAGTTAGCCAATGGACAATGGAAAAGCTGCTTGAGTGCTACAGTTACGAATCAATCCAATATGAATTATGACATTGAATCTATTTGGTTTATTGGTCAAATGGGTAATAAGATTCTCCAAGCTAGAGACGACTACCCCCAACTAGCTCCAGGTGGTGGATATACCTTTCGATTTCATAGACACTGCTTAGGCAACAATGGTTATGAGCAAACTCTAAATTCCAAAAGGATTGTCATTCAAACAACTGATAGAAAAATTTGGAAAAGCAAACTTTTTCCTTATTATGATGGCACACTCATAAAAAGATGGTGGCAATATAGGATACAAAAGAAAAAATTCAAATCATAAAGTAGTTCTGGAATATAAAAATCGTTTAGGATTGAAGCTTATCAATGGAGCAAGTTTAAAAGTTGCTCCTGAGAATTCTTCCATGCAGAAATCAATCATGATTGAAAAGTGTCCATTGTACCCAGATTCCTGAATTTTATTTTCAAAATCTTTCACGACTGGTGAGCTTTTACCGGAGTTATTTTTAAAAAAATACCACAAACTAAAAATTGCAAAAAAAGCTCTTATTGGTCTCGTTCAAGATCGATCATGATGAGTCAAATTATGGCTTAATGGCGGAGTCCCAAATTGTTGATGAGTTGCTCGTATTTTTCTTTGGACTTGTCCTTGAGGACACCAAGCAGTTTGCGACGACGACCAACGGACTGCAGGAGCCCGCGACGACCATGCTCGTCTTTGGGATGTGTCTTGAGGTGATCGGTCAGCTTGGCGATCTGCTGAGTCAAAATCGCGATCTGCACCGGAATCGAGCCGGTATCTTTTTCGTGAGTCTGATTTCCGCTGATGATCTTTTTCTTGGCTTCGTTTTTGGGCATGGGAGGGGAAGAAATGACATGATATCCGAGATGCTCGGACTTTGTTCCCGAATAGTATTCCAAAAACTTTGCGGAATGACAAGAGCAAATCACAGGGAAAGAATCGACCCAAATCAGGCGATCAGAGGAAAAAAGTGTATCCGAGACTACGAAATCGGCTTGCACAAATCCCCAAAAGCTTTCAAAATTTAGAGAGGCACAAATTTTCATCCGACTTGCAATATGCTCAATATCAAAAACCTTCACGCAAATTTTGAACAGAACCAGATCCTCAAGGGTGTTTCGCTCGAAATCGGCGCAAACGAGATCCATGTCATCATGGGGCCCAACGGCTCCGGCAAGTCTACACTCGCCAAGGTGATCGCCGGTCATCCGAGCTATCACATAACGCAAGGCTCGCTCGAATTTGAAGGACAAGACATTACGGATTTGGAACCGGAAGAGCGAGCGCATGCCGGTATCTTTTTGTCGTTTCAACAACCACGAGAAATCGTGGGCGTCAATTTTCGTCAATATCTCCACACGATCCATCGCGCCAAGGTCTTGAGTCAAACGGGGAAGACCCTTCAGGAAGCACGCAAAGACCGGGCACTGCGCAAAGAGATCTCGCCGATCCACTTCCGCAAGACGATCGATGCCATCACACCGCATGTCTCGCTTCCACTCGAATTTTTGGAACGCAATGTCAACGAAGGGTTTAGCGGTGGTGAAAAAAAGAAATCCGAGATCCTCCAAATGGAGCTCTTGCAGCCAAAACTGGCGCTCTTAGACGAGCTCGACTCCGGGCTCGATATCGATGCGTTGCGCACGGTCTGCAATCATATCTTGGAGTTGAAGCGGCAGACCGGCATGTCGATCCTGCTCATCACGCATTATCCCAAAGTACTCGACTATCTCACACCGGACAAAGTCCATCTCTTCGTCGGCGGCACGATCACCCAAACCGGTGGCAAAACGCTTGCCGATCGCATCGAAGCGGAGGGTTATCTCGTGCAAAAATAAGGTTCGATCTTGTGCAAGACCCATGACAAAATCTTCTCCAGCAACGGAAAAAAATCCGCATCAAGATGGCATCTTCGCCGGTCTCGACCGCGCGACTTTCGATACGTTCAACAGTTCGGACTATGTCGAAAAATTTTCGCGCGGCTTGTCCGAAGCGCTTATCCGGCAGATTTCCGCAGAAAAAAACGAACCGGAATGGATGCTCGAGCATCGCCTCAAAGGTCTTCAGATCTTTTTGGAAACGCCGATGCCAAAGTGGGGTCCGGATCTGAGCGTGCTCGATTTTTCCAAGATCTGTTTCTATGCGCGTGCGAGTGACAAAGCGAGTGCCAAAAACTGGGACGATGTTCCGGAAGAGATCAAAAATACTTTTGAAAAGCTGGGGATCCCCGAGGCGGAACGGCAAATGCTTGCGGGAGCCGGAGCGCAATACGAAAGCGATACCGTCTACCATTCCCTGAAAGAAAAATGGGAAAGTCTCGGAGTTGTCTTTTTGGATATGGATGAAGCCCTCAAACAACATCCGGATTTGGTAAAAAAGTATTTTATGAAGTGCGTACCGCTTCACGATCACAAATTCGCCGCCTTGCACGGAGCGATCTGGAGTGGCGGCACCTTTCTGTGGATCCCAAAAGGCGTCGAGGTCGATGAACCGCTGCAGGCGTATTTTCGCATGAATGCGCCGGGGATGGGACAGTTCGAGCATACGCTCCTGATCATCGAAGATGGCGCGATCGGACATTATATCGAAGGCTGTTCGGCACCGAAGTATGGCACGAGTGCGCTCCACGCCGGTTGTGTGGAAGTGTTTGTCGGCGAAGGGGCAAAATTCCGCTATAGCTCGGTAGAAAACTGGTCACGCGACACGTATAATCTCAATACGAAACGCGCGATCGTGAGCAAAAATGCCCGCATGGAATGGGTCGGGGGCAACATGGGCAGTGGCGTCACCATGCTCTATCCGTGCTCGGTGCTCAAGGGTGAAGGAGCGACCGCCGACCACCTTGGTATCGCCTTTGCAAACAAAGGGCAAAATCAGGACACGGGAGCAAAAGTCTTCCATGTCGCCAGCAACACGTCGAGCAAGATCGTCAGCAAAAGTCTCAGCAAAGCCGGCGGCATTTCGACGTATCGCGGCATCGTGCGCGTGGCGAAGGGAGCGAAGAATTGTCGCGTCAACACCGAATGCGATGCGATTTTGCTGGATGAAGAATCGGTCAATAACACCATCCCCGATATCGACATCGGCGATGACAGCGCGTTTGTCGCGCACGAAGCAAGCGTCGGACGCCTCTCTCCGGACGATCTGTTTTATCTCCGCTCGCGCGGACTGACAGAAGAACAGGCGCGGAGCACACTTGTCAACGGCTTCCTCGATCCGATCACGCGAGAACTACCTCTTGAATATGCGGTAGAGATGAACCGCCTCATCGAGTTGGAGATGGAAGGATCGGTGGGGTAACGCGCAGCGTCGTTACGAGGAACGGGTGAGCTTGAGTCACTCAAAAGAGAACCCGGGAGAGGATTCGAGGATGCCATAGCGAGTGACGAAGTAATCCAGTAAGTAACAAGAAATAGAAACATGTTTTGTATGTGCCTGGATTGCTTCGGTCATCCTCTCCCGCCTTGGCGGGATCGGACTCCCTCGCAACGACGGAAGCGAATGCTTCCGTTTCCTTCCAGTTATACAAGAGACCAATGTCAGATGCGTGGCATGCAAAAAACTTCCTCCTGACACCAAGCAATTTTTCGGGTACAATAGAACGAAGCACTAGTCAAATATCATGAAAGTCATCAAACACAAAACAGACGTCTGTATTATCGGCTTCGGCAGCGCCGGCATGCGCGCGTTTCGCGCGGCGACCAAAGCCGGCAAAAAAGCCCTCATCGTGCATGATGGACCCTACGGCACCAGTTGCGCCCGCAACGGCTGTATGCCGAGCAAACTTTTGATCGCAGCGGCAAATGCGGCATTCGACGCCAAACATGCCGAAATCTTCGGCGTGCATCCGCGCGAAGTCGTGGTCGACGAAGCCCATGTCATGCAACGCGTCCGCCACTTGCGCGACATGTTTGTCTCGCATGTCTTGGAAAAGGTGGAAGCGATTCCCGAAGCGCAGCGGATCTGCGGTAAAGCCCACTTTGTCAGCGATCATGTAATCGCGGTCGGAGATGATGTGCACATCGAAGCAAAGACGTTTGTGATTGCGACCGGATCGACGGCGCTCGTTCCACCCAATTTCCCAAAAGACTGCGACCGGATCATTACCAATGAAGAAGTCTTCTTGTGGGAAAAATTGCCAAAATCGATTGCGGTCTTCGGCACCGGAGTGATCGGACTAGAGCTCGGGCAAGCGCTTGTCCGCCTCGGAGTCCGCACCACGGTCTTCGGTCGCAGCGGACAGGTATCTTCGATGTCAGATCCGGAACTCTGCACGATCGCCACAGAGATCTTTCGCCAAGAAATGGATATTTATCCGCAACCAACCATTCATTCGATGACTCCGGAAGACAATGGTGTGCGCATCAAATTCCGCAGTTTTGACGGACACGAACACGATATCCACTACGATTATGTGCTCTCTGCCGTAGGTCGCAGACCGAATCTGGACACCTTAAAACTCGAAAATACGAGTCTCACATTGGACAAACGCGGCATGCCCACATTCGATCCGCAGACGACCCAATGCGGCGAGAGCAATATTTTTATCGCCGGTGATGCCAATGGTTTTCGCTCGCTCTTGCACGAAGCCGCGGACGAAGGCGATATTGCCGGAGCAAATGCCGCCGCCTTTCCGACGGTCAAAAAATTCAAACGCAAAGTCTCGCTCGGGATTGTTTTTACCGATCCCGAAATGATCACAGTGGGAACCATGTTTGCGGAATTACCGTCAGGCGGATTTGTCACCGGTGAGATGGATTTTGCGCGTCAGGCGAGAGCGGAAATGATCAATAAAAACCGGGGAAAACTGCATGTCTATATCGATAAAAAAACGCAGCACCTCCTCGGTGCCGAAATGATCGGACCACATGCCGAACACATCGCACACCTGCTCGCTTGGGCGATCGAGATGGAGATGACCCTCGATCAGCTCCTCAAAATGCCGTTTTATCATCCCACGGTCGAAGAAGGACTGCGCGGAGCATTGCAACACGCCGCCAAACAGCTTGCGAAACCGAAGGAATGATTTTTGGCGGTGATCGAAAAAAGATTGCTCTTCCGCTCAAAAACAAGGAAAATCAGCCGAGCAACCAAATACCATGCAATCTGTACTCTTTAAGCCATTGGCAAACCAAATGGATTCTGCAGAAAGCAGAACGGTCGTTCCGAAAATCGAAGGGGCGCAAGTGGTAGTGCAAGCGGACGGCAGCGTCCACGCACACATGCAAGGGAACGATATCGAAAAAACCACTTCCTGTTTTTTTGAGGAAAACAAAGACTTTGCGAGTCGCGTGACTTTAAAATTTGAAGAGGGATCACGCCATTTGTGTTTTGTGCGCGCGGAACATTTTGGGCTCGCAAGACTAGACCTCGCCATCGAAGTCGCCACCCAAGCCGAATCGCATATCGTGCTCCTCATTAAAACATCGCGTGACGCCGAGTGCGCCTTTGCCATCACATCGCAGATCGAAGCGGATGCTTCGCTCGATATCAGCTTTTTGAATTTGAATGCCGGCACCATCAGCGGTGATATCAGCAATACACTGTGTGGTCACGGTGCCAAAGCACATGCGACGATCTTTGACATGGGGCGACACTCCGCCGCCACCGACCTGCGGGTCGAGAATATTTGTGCGGTACCGCATACGAGCGGCAACATCGTGACGCGCTCGATCTTGTACGACCGGACACAATCGCGTATCCAAGGCGCACCCATCATCAGCGCCGGCGCACATGATGCCGAAAACCATCTCGATCAAATGTCGATTCTGCTCTCACCAAATGCCCGCTCGGAGAGTGTGCCGCTGCTGTCGGTCGCCAATAACGCAGTGCGTGCTTCGCATCGCAGCGCCATCGCACGCATGAGCGAAGAAGATCTGTTTTATTGCAACACGCGCGGCATCACGCGCGCCGAAGCGGAAAAATTGTACCTGAGTGGCTTTTTGCACCAAACGGTTCGTGGCATTCCGGTGGAAGCGATCGTCAATTGTACCACCGAAGCCGTCTCACATTTTGTCGAAGATGTCAGTTGATGTTTCCGCGATCCGGCAACAATTCCCACTCTTGCAGCAAGCGGGACTGGTGTATCTCGATACTGCCGCCAGCAGTCAGAAGCCATGCAGTGTCCTTGACGGCATGGATGATTTTTACAGAACGGATTATTCCAATGTCCATCGCGGCGCGCATTTTCTTGCCGATCGCGCCACGGAAAAATATGAAAACGCTCGCGTAAAACTGGGAAAACTCATCAATACCAAAAGCACGCGCGAGATCATGTTTACGGCAAATGCCACCGCCGGTATCAATCTGGTTGCGCGCAGTCTGGGGGACATGGAAGTATTTCAGCCCGGCGACCGCATTATCCTGACACGGATGGAGCATCACGCCGATCTTGTGCCATGGCTGCAGTTGGCGGAAAAGTATGAACTGCAAATCGACTACCTCGAGATCGATGCGGAAAGGAATCTCGTACTCGCTGATCTGGAAGCGCTGCTCAAGCAGCCGACAAAACTGTTGGCACTGACACATGTCTCGAATGTGCTCGGCACGTGCAACCCTGTTGCGGAGATTTGTGCCAAAGCCAAGGCGGCGAATGTCATCACCCTGGTCGATGCGGCGCAGTCGGTGCCGCACATGCCGGTCGATGTGCAAGCGATCGATTGTGATTTTCTCGTCTTTTCGGCGCACAAGATGTACGGACCGAGTGGTGTGGGGATTTTGTATGGCAAGCTCGATCTGCTCAAAAAAATGCCACCCTTCCTCGGCGGTGGCGAGATGATCCGCGAAGTCCGCTATGACGGCTTTGTCCCCAACGAAGTCCCCTACAAGTTTGAAGCCGGCACGCCGCCCATCACCGAAGCGATCGGCGCCGGACTGGCTGTGGATTTTTTGCAAGCCATCGGCATGGACAACATCCATCAGCACGATCTTGCTTTGACAAGTCTTGCTCACAAACGCCTTGCAGCGATTGACGCTGTTCGGATTCTTTCGAACACATCCGCGACCGGACTGGTGACATTTGTCGTAAATGGCGTGCAGAGCTACGATATCGCCGACGGCTTGAGCGACAACGGGATCTGCGTGCGTGTCGGGCATCATTGCGCCGAACCGCTGCATGATCTCTTGGGTATCAAAACCTCGGTGCGCGCGAGTTTTGGCATCTACAATACGGAAGAAGAGGTCGAGCGATTCGGTGCTACTTTGGAAAAAGTAATTGCGGAAAATCTATGAGAATAGTTCCAATCTTTCGAAGGCAATCTAACCCCCCTCAGTCCCCCCTTGTCAGGGGGGAGACAAAAGAAGTATGAAAGGAGAAATCGTCTATGAATACGGCAAAAATCCCGTCAACTGGGGAAGACTCGACAATCCGGACTTCTCGCATGTGGAGAAAAATATCTCGTGTGGCGAAGAAGTCGCGGTCGATTTTCGTTTTGGCGAAGGCGAAGTCGTGAGCGAAATCGGCTTCGAGGCGGAAGGACGCCTCATTACCATCGCGGCGATGAGCATGCTCAGCGAAGAACTCGAAGGCGAGCCACTCTCAAAGATCGAAACGATCGCCAAAGACGATCTGCTCGAACTGCTCGAGGTGGACAAGCTGTCACCGCGCCGCCTCAAATCTGCGGTGTTGGGGCTACTTGCGGTCAAAAACGCCTATCGCCGCCGACACGATCAGGAGCTCCTGGATTTTGGCGATTTGATTGAAGATGTCGGTGATGAAGAAGAGGAGGAGTAAGAAGTAAGTTGACATAATAAAAATCTTTTAGTAAAAAATCATCTCCTATCCAAAAACATGCCCTACCCAATTGATTCTGGTGAAAATGACGCGGTGGTACCTTCTAGTGCCTTTGAAAACCAAGATGCTCAAACTCATGAGAGAGAAGAGGTAGATTTAAAAATTCCAGCTCTTAACGATGCACTTCGTCATGCCCGACAGAGAGCACGATATCTTACACGGCTTTCAAGAGTATTGTAATTTACACCAAAAAACTTTTTTCAAACTATGCTAGATAATCCTTCTCGAATTTCTGAATCCGTCAAATTGTCGCCTTTAGCCGAGGCGGCAATTGCAGCAATTGAAACATGCAAGCAAAATCTCGATCCGATTCAGTATCGAACTTTACTTATTTTTTTGGTGAATGCTGCTGATCGGATTCGAGTTGGAAAAGTCGATGTAGAAAAGATTTTTCCATGTGCAAGATTGGAAGATTTTCAAAATCGCGAATATGTATTTCGAAAAGTTTGGGCATATGAAGCTCGTTTGATGGCAGGCGGTTGAGTTGCTTCTTTCATATAAATATGATATAATATAGTTACTTTCTCTATTCCAAAATTATGTCAGAAATCAAAAAATTAAATGATAAACAAGAAAAACCTCTTAGTAGAAAGGAGCTTTTTGTTATAGAGCTCATTGAAGAATCCATTGCAGCAGATGACAATGAAGATGGTTTGCTAAATCGTAAAGAGAAAGAGGAAAGAGGAAGGGATGTTATTGAAAGCATAAAACATCATAGATATGATGATGCGGCATTGGATAATCTGATTTTCTTTTGGGATATAGGCCGTCCTTCTGGCGATGCAGCTCGGGAGGAACAAGAGGGGCATAGAATAGAAATGCAAAAGAGGATGGAGGAGTTTGGAATTTAGTATTTGAAAAAGTAGTCTCGCGCAAGAGGACTGTGACACTTTGAAGTTAAAACAATTCCTTCCAACCCCTTTTGCGTAAACCGAAATAATCGACTTGTGCTACAATTTCCTTCGTGAAAATCGCAGCACTTGTTTCCGGCGGTGTCGATAGTTCGGTTGCGCTCGCGCTTCTCAAAAATGCCGGGCATGACGTGACGGCGTTTTATCTCAAGATCTGGCTCGAAGACGAGGTCAGTCACCTGGGCGAATGTGCCTGGGAAGAAGATCTCGAATTTATCGAGGCGACATGCAAATTGCTCGATGTGCCGCTCCGGGTGATTTCGTTGCAGCGTGAGTACTGGGATACCGTCGTCGCAGAGACGATCGCTGAGGTCAAACAAGGACTGACGCCCAATCCCGATATCTGGTGTAACGAAAAGGTAAAATTTGGGAGTTTTTACCAAAAGATCCCGGATGATTTTGCCAAAGTCGCTACCGGACATTACGCGCAAGTCGAGGAGCGCGAAGGAAAATATTTCCTCAAACAAGCGCCGGATGCCGTCAAGGATCAGACGTATTTTTTGAGTCGCCTCTCGCAAGCACAACTGGCGCGCGCGATGTTCCCGATCGGCGATTTCCGGAAAAACGAAGTCCGTTCATTGGCGGAAAAATACCGGTTGCCAAGTCGCAATCGCCCCGACAGCCAAGGGATCTGCTTTTTGGGGAAGTTCAAATTCCGTGATTTTTTGCGCGCACATGTCGGCGAACAACTTGGCGATATTGTCGAAATCGAGAGTCAAAAAGTACTGGGGACTCACGAAGGCTTTTGGTTTTATACCATCGGACAGCGCCAAGGATTGGGGCTTTCGGGCGGACCGTGGTTTGTGGTGGCAAAAGATACTGACAAAAACATCGTCTTTGTCTCACGACAAGAACCGACCGCAATCGGCAGAACGCGATTTGAAATCACGGACTGCAACTGGATTCCAACTCCGCCGAAGAATGGCGTGTATCAGATCAAACTTCGCCACGGACCGAATTTTGTCGAAGCAGATCTCGAACATCGCTCGGAGACTTCGGCAAAACTTACCCTCGCCCAGCCCGATGCCAACATTGCTTCCGGGCAATCGGCAGTGCTCTATCAAGAAGGATATTGCCTTGGAGGCGGCATCGTACGTGACTCGCAAGATGTTGTTTAGGCTTTCGGAAACATTTCTTCGACAACGTCCGCCAACACCCCGACCACCAGAGAGGTCAGCGGCATCACAAACCAGGCGATCGGCATCAAGAAAAACGGCATCATTCCCTCGGGGATCACGGACGGATTGAAGAGGAGCAAAGTGATCAGCACAATCACGATTCCCGAGAAAATCCCTTTGTAGGTCGCGCGCAGCGGATTGTCCGGAAGAGTGCAGATCTCAAAGATCAAGGCGGCGGCGATCGCCGCAAACGGCATCAAAAATTGCGTGAGCGTAAAACCGACTTCGATCGGAAAAATCAAATAGAGTGGCGAACAAACAGCAAAAAGCACAACGGTCACAAAAAAGATGTGAGTGACCGATCGGCGAAAATACATGCCATAGAGATCCGGATTGGCGAGGGATAGGAAGACCACCGCGATCACATTTGCAAGCAGCGCGGAAAGAAAGGTGACGCCAAAAAGCACAAAACCGGAGAACTCTAGTAGCGCCTGGCCACCCATCCCGGGAATATTGTTGTAGAGAGTAAAAAACACGAGGGCGATCAGACT
>CAZYXI010000014.1:0-10911 GCA_964651215.1 uncultured Candidatus Peribacteria bacterium | reverse complement strand
GTGACAAGTGGGACCGACAGGAATAACAGAGTAGACGACCGCATCATGATCACAATCGGTCGCGATTCCCACTATTTGTAAGGTATTGCCGGATTCCTCCCCTTTCTGCCACAGACGTTGACGTGAACGGGAAAAAAAGTGGGCAAATCCGCTCTTTACCGTCGCTTCCACTGCTGCCCGATTGACAAAAGCAGCCATCAAGATCTTGCCGCTCCGATGGTCTTGTGCGATCGCCGGGATCAAGCCATCGCTCGACTTGGAAAAATCAAGCTCAGAAACATCGAAATCGAGAGACATGAGAAAAGCAAAGATTGTTTGCAGCATGCCGCAAGACGGCTCTTTGGTCAAATCGACCGTATCAAGCACGCGAAAATACTTTCCTAATACTGGATTTTAATGCTATAATGTACATTGAATATTTCAAAAACCAATATGAAAAAACAAGGACAAGGGTGTGATTGTGGCAGCGGTTGCGACTGCAAACCAAAACGCGACCTCCTCGATAAGGGGATGCTCTTTTTGGGAGGATTTGTCTGTGCGATCACTCTCGTCGTCGTGACCAGCACCATCGTCAATGAAAAAGACCTCGGCGCGAATGTCAGCTCCGCTGGCTATCCCGAAACGATTACCGATGAAAAACCGTGGAATGACGAAAATCCATGGAGAGGAGGAATCACGGAAGAAGGAGTTCCCTCAGGATACTATGTCGATGAAAAGCCTTGGGACGAGCATCCGTATCAAAAACCACCACTCCACAAAAGCGTTCCCGATCAAAAAAAATGCTCTCCGGTCGGCGTGATCGTCGATGGTGAATACCAAGAAACGACCTGCCCGCAAGAGGAGTTTGAAAAAGAAGTGGCAGAAGTGGGAGCCCTGGAAGAAGTCGATCAAATGGAAAGTGATATCGAAGACCTCGATCAAGCGGAAGTGGAATTGATGGAAAAACTCCGCGCTACCGATCCGAATTCGTACGAATACTGGGAAATCAGAAACAAGATCGCCGAACTGAAGGCGCAAAAAAATGAGATCCGACACAAAAAACGGGCATTACTCGAAGAATTGAAACTGAAAAAAATGCAGAATATCGAACAAAAAGTCACCCAGACTCCCGGCGCTGACAAGCGAGCGATCATGGAAAAATGTCGTCAACTTGGCAGAGAGGGCTTCGCCGCTTGCCTTAAAGAGCATATGGGGAAACAAGAACAACGCAACGGATTTGGTGATACCGCCGCCTTTGAACAACGCAAACCGAAAGATACGGTCATGTATCCGAACAGTCTCGATAATGCGATCCAACAAAACAATCGTCCGCCGATGACCGTGCGTGATATTGTCGATCGATGTATCAAAGAACGCGCAACAGACCTGAAACAGTGTATCCGTGAAGGTGTGCTCGAGATCAAAGATCAGATCCTGCAAGAAGCTCGCGCAAGGACAGAGCAGATCGAAGCGGAATATAGCAGTTACGAATCAGAGACGACAAATACCGACAATGAAAACGGACAAATCGGACTTCCTCCACCACCGAAAAGATTTATCGTACCGAGTCCGACCCCATACGGCAACGATATGCCAACCACCGAAGCCGAGTGGCAAGAGTACAACCAGCAATTCAATAGCAAACCGACGATCTAAGAAATAAGGAATAAGCCATACGACACAAGCCGGTGGGAGGCATTTGCTTTCCGCCGGTCTATGTATTGGGAAATACTGCGAGAATGGATCATATCCGCACGGGAAGATTCCTCTCCGCCAAATACCGTTTGAGTTCCGCAAGTCGGATCTCGCCAAAATGGAAGACGCTTGCCGCCAAGGCTCCGGTTGCGGCAGTCTGCAAAAACACGTCTGCAAAATGCTCTTTGGTGCCGACTCCACCGGAGGCGATCACCGGAATCGAGACAGCCGAGCACACCGCTTGCAAAAGCGGCAGATCAAAGCCGATCTTTGTTCCGTCGCGATCCATCGAAGTGAGGAGGATTTCTCCGGCACCGCGATCTTCCGCTTCTTGCGCCCAAGCGATCACATCGATCCCGGTCGCCGTACGTCCTCCGCTGATATAGACTTCCCACTGGCTGCTGTCCGGCTTTCGGAGTTCGGTGACTTGTCTTGCATCGATTGCAACGACTACCGCCTGATTGCCGAAACGGGCGGCAGATTCGCTGATCAAATGCGGATTTTTGACCGCTGCCGAGTTGATGGCGACTTTATCCGCACCGGCACGCAAGATCGCAAAAAAATCGTCACTCGACGCGACTCCCCCACCGATTGTAAAGGGGATCGCTACTTCGCGCGATACGCGTTCGGCAAGTTCGATCGCAGTCTTGCGCCGTTCGTGTGTCGCCGTGATATCAAGAAAAACAAGTTCGTCGGCACCTTCATCGGAATATTTTTTCGCGAGTTCCACCGGATCACCGGCATCGCGCAGATCGACAAAATTGACGCCTTTGACGGTGCGACCATTATCGACATCCAGACAGGGAATAATGCGTTTTTTTAGCATGATTCTGCGGTAAAATCCAGGAGTTGATCAAGCGTGATCATGCCTTCGTAAAATGCTTTCCCAAATATCGCTCCGGCGACTCCCGTCTTCGCCAGCTGTTTGAGGTCTTCGATATGCGAAATACCACCGGAAGCGATGATCTCGTACTCCGAAAACATCCGCACGAGGTTATGATAGAGTCCTGTGGGAGGACCGGACAGCATGCCGTCGCGAGCGATTTCGGTAACGCTGATCGTGCGGACACCGGTCGATTTGAGGACGGTAAGGAAGGTGTCGATCATCATCTGCGATGAGCCTTCCCAACCGTGCGTTGCGACATAGCCGTTTTTGATGTCCGCGCCGACAACGACTCTCTCGGCACCGAATTCGTCAATGGCACTGGTGAGAAAATCCGGGTCGGTGACTGCGGAAGTACCGATGATCACTCGAGCGACGCCGACCGACAATAATCGATCGATATCGGCGATATCCCGGACTCCCCCTCCCGCTTCGACCGGAATCGTGGCGGCATTGACGATAGCTTCGATCTGATCGAGATGTGAGATCGCACCGGATCGCGCCCCATCGAGGTCGACCACATGGATCCCGCTCGCAAAGCGTGAGAAGATCTCGGCAAGATCGTTCAGGGGATGCGCATACTCGGTCTTGTGGGCGAAATCACCTTGTCTGAGCCGCACCGGCTTGCCATCGATCAAGTCGATCGAAGGCCAGAGCTGAAATGTTGTCGTTTGGCTCATGAATGAGAAAAAAAGCTATCCGCACAAAAATCTTCCAGTAACCGAGCACCGGCGGTGGCGGATTTTTCGGGATGGAACTGACAACCGATGATACGGTCTTTTTGCACGATTGAACAAAATTTTTGTCCATTGTAATCTGTTTCTCCGACAACGAATTCCTCATTTATCGGTGAACAATAATACGAATGCACAAAATAAAAGTCTGCTGCATTTAATTTTTCATTATTCATTTTTAATTTGTAATTGACCGTGTTCCAACCCATATGGGGGACGATTTTGACTTGGTTTTCATCAAAACGCCGGATTGTTCCGTGAATTATCCCGAGGCACTCGGTCTCCCCTTCTTCGGAAAAATCAAACAGGAGCTGCATTCCGAGGCAGATCCCAAGGAGTGGTTTTTTCCATTCGCGCAAAAAAATGTCCAAGCCTTTGCTGCGGAGCGCGGTCATTGCCGCATCGGCATGACCGACCCCGGGAAAAAGGAGCTTGTCGGCAGTTTTGAGCCGATCAGGATCATCGGAAACGAAATACTGCTCTCCGAGCCGATCGAGCGCATTGCAGACCGAGCGAAGATTGCCGGCGCCGTAGTCGAGGATTCCTAACATACCATCCGCAAGTAATCTTCAGCGTTTACGTGAACGATATCAAGCATGACATCGACAAATCGTTCCTTATTTTTGATGGACGCGATGTACTCCGCTCTCCGGATCAAGGGGATGATCACCGGAAACATCTTTGCTTGCAACAACTCATGATTTAAGAGAAATCTCGCAATGCGTCCGTTTCCATCAAGAAAAGGATGGATCTTGACAAAATAATAGTGCAACAGGATCCCCTTTATGATCGGATCATGGGTACTTCGTTCATACCAACGGAAGAGTTCGCGCATCAGATCGGGGACGGTGTCCGCATGTGGCAGTTTTTCTTCCGACCCACTGATATACACCTGCACCTTGCGGTATTGACCCAAGGAATCCTCGGCGATATTGTCCAGAAGATTTGCGTGGAAAAATAGCACTCGCTCTTCTGAAAGGGGGATATTGTGCTTGATATCATCATAAAGGACTTGGAGTGTCTTTTGGTGGTTCTTGGCTTCAAAAATCTCGCGAAGCTGTTTACCGCCAATAGTGATTCCGTCTTCAAGAATCAGCCTGGTCTCTTCGAGTGTCAAAGTATTCCCCTCGATAGCATTGGAGTGGTATGTGTAGGCAACATCAAACCATTTTTTGATCTCTGCGAGCTCCCCTTCCGTCAGCGGACGCTTCTTTTGCAAGTCGTCAAAACAATGCCGGATCTTTTTGAGCAGGTCTTGTTGCTGTGTCGAAAGGGTGATGTCGTTAATCTGCATGGAGCGCATAAGAGCAAGAGCAGTATATCATAATCCCTGTAAGTTTCCGCGTATCCTTGCAAAAAGGTCACCAGTCTTTCCAATCGTAGCTCAATTTTAGAGCACACCTTTCGTCGAGGGCAGCGAGGAACCGCTCTGTCTGACCGCATCTTTGAGGCATCTGGCAAAACCCTTGAAGGAGGCTTCGATCAGGTGGTGAGTATTGCTGCCCGAAAGGGTCATGTGCAGATTGAGTCCGGCTTTTTCGCAAAAACTCTGATAAAAATGCTCGAGGAGTTCCGTCGGAAAATCTCCGACATATTCGCGATGGAATTCCGCTTGAAAAACGAGAAACGGTCGTCCGGAAAAATCCATTGCGATCTCCGCCTTCGCTTCGTCCATCGGCAAGATCCGTTCCCAGCTATAGCGTTCGATACCGCGCTTGTCGCCAAGCGCCTTTTTGAAGCATTTTCCCAGCGCCAAAGCGACATCTTCGATAGTGTGGTGTTCATCGATCTCGAGGTCTCCCCGGCATGTGAGATCGAGGTCAAAACCGCCGTGTTTCGCGAGCTGTTCGAGCATGTGATCGAAAAATTTCAGTCCGGTATCGATCCGATATCGTCCGCTCCCGTCAAGATTCAGGGTGATGGCGATCTCCGTTTCTTTTGTCTTGCGCTCGATTGTGGCGATACGAGGCTGCTGCAACACCGCATCGGCGATCTGCTCCCAGGAATGATCAGCTAACAGGAATCCTTGAACACAAATATTATTCGCAAATTCTCGGTCAGACTCACGATCACCGACCATCAGCGAGTGTGCGAGATCGACTTTTTCTCGTTGGAGAAAATCCTTGAGGATACCGCTATTTGGCTTGCGACAGGCACAATCGTCGTCGGGAAAGTGAGGACATTCGAAAACGGCGGCGATGTCGATGCCTTCGCTCGCAAAAATATTGTCAAACAAAAAGCGATTGATCGCTTCATAATTTTCGCGCGGATTTGCCTCTGTGCCAAGTCCGTCTTGATTCGTGACGACGACGATCTCGTAACCGCTTTGGACAAAGCGCTTCAGCGCGGAAATCACACCCGGGATCAATGAGATCTCGGCAATGGTATCGATTTGGAACGTGTCGGGTGGCTCGACGATGAGGGTGCCATCACGATCGACAAAGAGGATTTTTTTCATGTGAGTTCAGAAAGAAGCTTGAGGACACGATCGTTCTCTTCGACTGTCCCGATGGTGATGCGAAGGCAACCGGGCAGGCGCGGATGGGCGGAAAAATTGCGCACGACCACGCCATGATCGAGCAAATGCCGGTAAACGCGATCGCCATCGGCAAACTGCACGAGGAGAAAATTTGCATCGGTTGGAAAAATCCGCAGAGCGAATCTTGTGAGTTCGGACTGCATTCGCTTGCGCTCTGCGAGGATTTGTCCGACTTCCACTTGAAACTGAGAAACCTCGCGGATACGCTCCATGACAAAGCGTGCCTTGAGCGCATCGATATTGTAGGGCATTTTGACTTTGCGCAGCAGCGAGATGATCTGCTCTCCGGCGATACAAAACCCCAGTCGGACTCCCGCCATCCCCCAAGCTTTGGAAAACGTCTGCAAAATCGCCAGATGCGGATATTCTGCAAGTCGCGGAACAAGACTTTTTTCCGCACAAAAATCGATATAGGCTTCATCGAGGACGACGATGCCCTGCCATGCGGTGATGATTTTTTCGAGGCGATCATGCGACATCGAGTTGCTGGTCGGATTATTCGGCGAACAGAGAAAGAGCAGCTTCGCCTTTCCGTTGTGGTCGAGGATGCGATCGACATCGAGATCGAAATCCGCATCTAGCGGCACGCTAATAACCGCCTCGATATCGTTCAGATCCGCCACGACTTGGTACATGCCGAAAGTCGGCGGTGTGTGCACAAGCGCATCGGTAGCGGGCGTACAAAAGATCCGCACCAGCATGTCGATGATCTCATCAGAACCATTCCCAAGAGCCAGATTGTCGGAAGACAGATCCGTAGCGAACTGTGCGGACTTGATCACGGCGATCTTTTCCAAAAGCTTTCTTTGCAGCGGATCCGGGTAGCGATTGACGATGCCGTCCCCAAACGGATTTTCGTTCGTGTCTAGGTGGATCTCCGCCACTCCGCCAAACTCACTTTTGCCGGAAGAATACGCCTGCATTTTGGAAATATTGTGCCGAGCGAGATCGGTGATATTCATGACAAGTGTTGAGAGAAAATATCCTTTGCGGAAATTGTCAGTCCCATCCCTCCCCCAAGCTGCAAGGAGTGTGGAATAAAAACGGGAGCGCCAGCTTCCGTCGTTGCGAGGAGCCGGTTGGTCGGAATCGGCAAAGAGCAGTATCTGTCTCGCAGTGTGCCAAAGCTACGGAGAGCGACGCGGCAATCCAGAAAACCAATAGCTCTCAAAAAGGTCTTGAAAATACGAGGAACGACGTCGTGATCAGGATTAAGAAATTTTTGTCGCAGGTGCCTGGATTGCTTCGCTCGTCCTCCTCTCGTCGGACTCGCTCGCAAAGACGTCAGCTGATGGCTGACGGTTTTTCTTCCAAGAAATCCTGCTGTCGAGGTTAATTGGCTACGATTACCAAAATGGACAGAGAAAACTTTGGTTATCATATCTGTAAGATGGAAAAATCAGTAAAAATCCGATCAGCCGCGGTCAAGTCTTGATTATCGTTATCAGGATAGCGATATGCAAAAACAGTCATGCCGGCGGCTTTGCCGGCAGCGATGCCATTTTTGGAATCTTCGATCACGAGACACTCAGAGGGCGAAATAGTCAAGAGGTCAGCACAACGCAGAAAAATATCCGGCGCCGGTTTTTCGTTGCCTCCGACATCTTCACTCGAGACGACAGCCGCAAAATACCGTTCGATCGGATGATGCTTAAAAACGGCTTCGATAAAGTCACGCGGGGATGAAGAGCCGAGAGCGATAGGAAATCTGCCGTCCACAGACTGTAAAAATTCCATCACCCCGGGAATAAGTGAAGTGCGCGGATAGATGTTTTGCAGGGCAAAGGCTTTGCGCTCGGCAACAAACTCTGCAAACGGAATATCGACCTTGCCATGTCGTCGCAAGATCTCGTAATTGCCGCGCAAGCCGACACCGGTTACCGCCGCACGGATCGCTTGTACTTCTTCCGGCGGAAAGTGTTTGCTGATCATACTCCCGTCTTCCGCCTTCCAAAGCGATTCAGAGTTGACGAGAACTCCGTCCATGTCGAAGATGATCGCTTGAAAAGTCATAATTCGATTTCGGAATAGTCAGAAAAAACCCGGTCGGCTTGTGACAAAGATTGATGATCATTCAGTCCGTTGCGGTACGCATAGACGGTCATGCCGGCACGCTTGCCGGCTTCGATGCCGGCATCGGCATCTTCGATGACAAGACACTTGCGGGGAAAAACACCCAATTTGTCGGCAGCGGCAAGAAAAATATCCGGTGCCGGTTTCCCGACGCCGTTCGCATCATCGATCGTGGCAATGGCGTCGAAAGCGGAGTGGAGTCCGAGGCGATCAAAGATATACTCGACGAGTGAAAGTGGCGAAGAAGTACCAAGTGCGATCTGGTGCGAGTCGCGGTATTGGCGCAAAAACTGAAGAAATCCGGGCATCAGCTCTGCTTTCGGATAGACATTCTCTTTCGCCGCTTCCATGCGCAAGCGGACAAAGTCGGCTTCGGAAATATCGAAGTCAAAAATGTCGCACACCTGTTTGTACACATAGTGAGTGCCCTGTCCCAAAAATTTGGGAAATCGTTTGACGTCGAAATGCGGAATCAGCGCGGACAGAAAAAGAATATCGGAATCACGCCAATATTTTTCGGAATCGAGTACCACGCCGTCCATGTCGAAGATGATCGCGTCAAAACTCATGGTAACAGGAGAATATCGAAAAATCCTTTTTTGCGCTCGACTTTTATCGATCGATACCCTTCTTGCAGCTCGACAAGACGTTTGCCAACGGAAGAAAAGAGCAGAGAGATACCGGTTTCCGAACCGTGTCCGGTGATAATGCGGATTTTTACCAGTCCGTTTTTTTGTGAGCGTTTGACGAATTGTTCCGCTTCCCACACGCCCTCGTGGACATGAAAACCATGGAGATCAAGCGTCGCTTGGGGATGGTTTGGAATATGAACTATTTTTTTGTTCAAATCCGGCTCGCCCGTGTTTTCCGGTGTCGGGATACCGGTGACCGTACGCATGATGTCGTCCATATTGTCAGTCATCGGCGGCAAGACGAACAGAAACCGCATTGGCATGAGCGTCGAGCCCTTCCGCACGTGCCATCGTTTCGATGGTTTCTCCCAAGGCTCCCAGTCCACTTCGCGAAAGATGCTGAAATGAGATCGACTTGGTAAACGAATCAACAGAAACTCCGGAAAAGCTTCGCGCAAAACCTGCCGTCGGCAAGGTATGGTTTGTGCCACTCGCATAATCCCCTGCTGATTCCGGACTCCACTCACCGCAAAAAACCGAACCGGCATGTTTGACCATAGACAGTAAGGTTTCCCAATCATTGCTTTGCAAAATCAGATGCTCAGGCGCATACAGATTGGAGAATCCGAGCCCTTCTTCGAGCGATCCGCAAAGCAGGATATAGCTTTCTGCAAGTGCTTTTTGTGCAATATCTTTTCGTGGCAAGTTGGAAATCTGTCGCTCCAATTCGGTCTCGACCGCATCTGCCAAATCGACCGAATCGGTGACAAGGATAGCTTGCGAATCCGGACCATGCTCCGCTTGCGAAAGCAGATCCGCCGCAACGAAAACCGGATTTGCAGCGGCATCAGCCAGCACCAACACTTCGCTCGGTCCGGCAGGCATATCGATTGCTGTGGTTGTGGAAACGATTTGCTTGGCAGTCGTGACATATTGGTTGCCGGGGCCAAATATCTTGTCGACTCGCGGAATCGTTTCCGTCCCATGTGCCATGGCAAAAACCGCTTGGGCGCCACCAACCTTGTAGATGCGATCGATTCCAAGAAAATCGGCTGTCCACAATATTTCCGGCGCCACATTGCCATGCCGATCGGGTGGCGTACAGAGGACGATCGTTTACACGCCGGCGATCCGTGCCGGAATGCCGAGCATGAGGACCGTGGAAAAAAGTGGTGCCGTGCCCCCGGGAATATACAATCCAACGGTTTCGAGCGGTCGTGTTTCGCGCCAACAGCGTACGCCTGTGAGGGTTTCGATCTCACTTATTGAACACTTTTGTTGTTCATGAAAGAGACGGATATTCTGCTCGGCCTGACGAATCGCCTCTTGTAAAGATGCTGATACCATCTGACCTTGAGAGAATTCTTTCGGCAAAACGGCGAGATGCTTCAAATCGGCTCCATCGAACTGTTTTGCAAAAGCATACAGTGCGGAGTCTCCGTTTGCCATTACTTCCGACTCGATTGTCTTGCAGGTTTCGAACACTTGAAGATTGTCTGTCGTCTTTCCTCGTTGACAAAGAATGTTTTTTTCACCGTCTGATAATGCTGAGAAGAAATAGCGTTGCATGAGCGAGTTTGAAATCAATAGATCACCCGTTCGATCGGCATCACCAAAATACCGCTGGCGCCGGCTTCTTTCAATTTTCGCATTTTGCGCCAAAAGTCTTCGTCTTCTTCGACAACGGAGTGGATTGCGATCCATCCCTCTTTTGCAAGCGGCGTGATGGTGGGGCTATCGAGTCCCGGAAGGATTTTTTCGATGGCGGAAAGCTCTGATCGCGGTGCGTTCATGATCACCGATTTGAGCGAACTCGCATTCACCACCGAATCGATGCGGAGGAGGAATTCTTCGAGGATCGCTTGTTTTTCTGCGGCAATGGTTTTGTTTGCGATCAGTACCGCTTCGGAAGCGAAAATCAGTTCGAGTTCGCGCAGGTTGTTCGCCTGCAAAGTTGAGCCGGAACTGATGAGATCGCAGATCGCATCGGCGACCCCGAGTTCCGGAGCGATCTCGACCGAACCGCTCATCGGCAACACATCGGCGGACAGCTTGTGTTGGTAGAGATATTTTTGCAGAAGTACCGGATGGCTCGTGGCGATGATCTTGCCATTTAGTTCCTTGGCGGAAGTGATCGGCGATTGCACCGGTACCGCCAATGACAAACGACATCTGCCAAATTTGAGCTTGCGCAGCTCTTCGAGTTCGAGATAGTGCATCGATTCCATCAGGCTGTTTTGTCCCAAGATACAGAGATCGGCGGCATCGTCAGAGACGACTTCGGGAATATCGCTCGTGCGCAGAAGGAGGATTTCGAGCGGGAAATTGCGCGCTTTGATCTTGAGGATACGATCAAATTCCGGAATATCGATGCCG
>CAZYXI010000013.1:7939-10989 GCA_964651215.1 uncultured Candidatus Peribacteria bacterium | reverse complement strand
GGTGATTATTATTGCATTGCACAAGATTATGATTCCCGACACCCCTCCACAAAACACCTGCATCGGGAATGACGGGCGCGAGTGGGCGCAGTGTGATTTATCGAAAGCTTTGTTCATTTATGAGAGCCTCCTTCTTTCGTTCTTCTTCTATTTCCTTTTTCTTCTTTATTCGACGTAAACCTCAACAATCTCACCAACTCGTCATTCCCGATGGGGGATGCGATTTGGGAAGAATCGGGAATCTTATTATCTCGTGTAAAGTAAGAAGAAAAGCCATCAGATTTTATGATTCTATTCCTACTCTTGTCTGAATGGAATGATTTCCGCTTCCGTAGTTTCAAATCTCTGCAGTTCTTCCAGCTTGTTTCGTATCTTTTCGGTTTCAGACCTTTCATTACTTTCAGAAGCAAGAGAATCTAAATATACTTCGATTTCGTTTCTCAAGAGCGCAATATCTTCTAACCATTGTGCATACTCATTTATAGTGAGTGTATTTGTACCACCACCCCATCTCTCGAGTTTATTTGTGAATGGTTTCATCATTTGAGCCAAAACTCTGAACGCTTCCGGATCATTATCTTGGCTGACCAGAAGATGCATGATCGAACCAAGCCTGAGCTGGTCTTTGGCGCTCATGTTTTGGCGTTGTGCTTCGATAATTGCTGTGATCACCTTCTCTTGCGAAAATTGGCCAAAAAGAGTTTCAAGCCCCTTTCTTTGCCCAGCGGAGATTTTCTCAATGATATTTTGCTTTCGTTCAACTAATTCGGCATATGCTTGTTCAATATTTGCGAAAGCATCAGGCACATTGTTTTCTTGCTGTTTATGTACTCTCCTGGTGTTTGATGGCATGGTTATTAAAGAATTATGTGATCTCCTGTAGCTGCTTAAGCGGCGGCGACTTTTGGATCTTGCGTTTCACTTCTTCGATCGTCGTAATCCCTTCGATCACCTTGACCATGCCCTCTTCCCACATCGTGAGCATGCCGCCTTCGCGCGCCACGCGTGAGATATTCTGTGAAGAAAAATCGGTAAAGATCAGTTTTTGGATCTTGTCATCGACACGCAATATTTCGGTGACTGCCATTTCACCACGAAACTTGATACCGCCGCAATGGTCGCAGCCTTTTCCTTCGCAGAGCATTTGCGGCATTTGCAATTTGTAGCCGATCTGCTCGGCGGTCTCGACCACTTCGGCAAGTTCTTTTTGCTCTTCGGGGGTGATGGGTCGCTGAAATTTGCATTTGTCACAGATCTTGCGGATGAGACGTTGCGCCGTGATCATGCGCAGCGCAGGAGCAAGCACAAAAGCAGCAACGCCCATGTTCATCAAGCGCGGAATCGCATCGGCGGCGGAATTGGTATGCAGCGTTGAGAAGACGATATGTCCCGTGAGCGCCGCTTGGATTGCGGTTTCGGCAGTCTCTTGGTCGCGGATCTCACCGACGAGCACGACATCCGGGTCCTGACGCAAGATCGAGCGCAATCCTTTGGCAAAGTCAAATCCGACGCTATGATTGACGCCGGATTGCAAGACGCCTTTGAGGCGGAATTCGATCGGATCTTCGAGGGTGACGATTTTTTTGTCCGGTGTATTCACGCGTGAAATCGCGGAATAGAGCGTGGTGGTTTTACCGGAACCGGTCGGTCCGGTGACAAGGATCATGCCCATCGTACTAAAGATCGCTTCTTCAAACGAGCCGATGATACGCTTGGGATAACCGAGTTTTTCGAGTGCCACGATGCCTTTTTTTGCATCGAGAAAACGCAAAACCACGCTTTCGCCAAAATTGGTCGGCAGCGTCGAAACACGGACATCGACATGGCGATCGCTTGCGACAAAGGTATATTTGCCGTCTTGCGGCATGTTCGTAATATTGTATTTGAGCGAGGCATCGTGTTTGATCTGCTGTACGAGCAGATTGTTGATCTTGAAACTGATGCGGCAGATCTCGGTCAGCACGCCGTCGACACGAGCGCGGATAACGACTTCTTTTTCTTCCGGTTGGATATGGATGTCCGAAACGCGCAAGCGCAAAACGATTTCGTGGAGCAGATTCAGGATGATATCACTCTTTTGATCCTCCATTTTTTCCGGCAGTTTTTTGGCGAGAGCCAGTTCTTCTTGCAGATTGATCTCGCGATTCGGGTCAAAAAAGGCGATCACCTCTTTTTCATCCGAATAGAAGCGCTTGTCGTAGTTTTTTTGCGCATGTTTGAGCGACTCCGGTGAACAGAGATTGACATCGATCTCGAATTTTTGTTTGAGCTCTTCGATCAGTGCGAGTGCTTTGGGGTCTTTGTGATCGGTGACCGCTACACGCAGGCGTTTGCCGATATTGTAAAACGGCACGAGATTCGCCGCAAACGAATGCTCGCGGTCGACAATGGCAAACACGTCGGGGTTGATCGGCAGTTCGAGAAGGTTCACGTACGGCACACCCAGTTGTTTTGCCCGTTCCGCGATCTCGCGTTCTTTGAATTTTTGATTGATCTCGCCGACACCCACGTTAAAGGCTTCGACATTGCTCGCTTTGCCGACGGTACGCAGTTGGGCGGCGATCTCTCCTTGGTCGGGCGCGCGCGGAATCGGCTGACGGTTTTCCGGAGTCACAGTCGCAGGACCGGTCGTGGCGGTTGACGGTGGTGTGATCGGTTGTTCGTCCGGCATAGGTTTTGGTATTTATTCACTTCATTATAAAATAATCTGCGCATTTTCGCAATGCGAACTCTCATAGTCGAACATTGTTTTTTGCTAGAGTGGAAGTACTCAGATTTCTTCTTTGGTTATGTCGAATAATCTCACCGTATTTTCCGGACAAGCGGAATTTGTAACCTTGTTGCAACAATTCGGCATCGTGCAAAAAGGGCATTTTGAATACAAAAAGACCGCTCCCGACGGTCGCCATTATCACGGGGAATATTTCATCAATTTTCGCGTGCTGACGACCGAACAAGAAAAAACCCTCGTGCCATTTTACAAACGCGCGATCGACGAATGGTTCGGTGACAAACAAAATCTGATCATCGTGGGAGTCGCGATGGGCTCG
>CAZYXI010000013.1:0-7929 GCA_964651215.1 uncultured Candidatus Peribacteria bacterium | reverse complement strand
TGCCCAAGGTGATCCAGTTGGCGCTCTATGACTCGCACGCGATCGAATATGCCTATGCCGAAAAGCGCAACGGGATCCTCGGGATCTTTGACGAGCAAGCCGCCAAGCTACAGGGCAAGCATCTGCTTTTTATCGAAGACGTCTGCAACAATGCCACTTCACTCGGTCAGCTGAACGAGGCGATCGCAACACATCGCGCAGAGTGGGGGATCAGCGGCTATTCGGTGCTGTACGGCGTGCATCGCGGACACACCTTTTCCGAGCAGCCGGCAGGGGAGATCTATGCGATGAGTATGCTGCACGCGCCGGCGTATCCGCCGGACGAAATGCCGGAGCAACTCAAGAATGTGCCGCTCAAATTGTACAAGAAGTAGCATTAATCTATTTGTCACAAACCCCCTCAATCCCCCTTCCACCTAGGCGGATAAGTCTCAGGGGGAAGTAATACAAATTTATTTCCTATGTTGAAAGGGCTTTGTGCTTATCGTCATACATTTTTTTGTTGATTTTCTCGATTTACGAATACCAAATCCAGCAAACGGATTTCAAAGTGCCTGCCTGTGTTGACATAGGGTGGTCGGCAGTATTTTCGTGACAAAAAATACATTGTTGGGTAAAAGTAAAGTCAGTTTCAAAGAACTATGCCGGATGGAAGCAGTATAGAACAGAGACGGCAAGCTGATGATGCCATTATCTCGAAGAAACATAATCCAACAGGAAAAATGATAGAAGAGAAATATGTAAAAATAGTTCCAGTAAGAATTGTGCAAATAAGTGATGAGGAAAGAGATCCAGTGCGGAGAAGAACGGAGACAATCGAGATGTTGCGGAATGGATTTCAACTAGCGCTTTTGCGAGATATTATTGATGATTTTAATCTAGAAGCGGAATCTATTGGCATCGTACGAGGTGTGATTGCTGAGATACTTGGAAAGATTTATGACAGTTTTGACGAATGGTTGCATGAAAGGTATAAGCAGTATGTTTCTTCTGATAGCCAACAGCCTCATGAAATTTTTGAGTCTCAATGTGCAGAATTGCGAGATGAATTGCTTTATGCATTTCCTGTGCTCACAAAGCAACATGCTAATAATATATTGCAAATGAGACGAGGGCAAAACACAAGCTTTGAACCTGAAGATTATACACAATACTTTAATGTGTTGAAAAACGATCTCGAGCAGGGTAAATTTGATTTTCAGGATGGAATAAACACATTTAGAAATCGATACACATCACAGATCGATCAGGCAGCATAAAGAAAATTCATTTCCCAATGAAGGAGCCACTTTCCCGAGTTGCTCTTAAAGTTTTTTCAAGTCGAATCCGAATATCACACTCATAAGAATCGACTGATCAGGGTTTGCAATCACGACCATTTCCACATCCAAGCATCACAGCCCTCTAGCGATAGTTGGTTTTTTGCATTCGATAAACGTGTGGAGCAACTCAGAGAGTTGCTCCACCCACTTATGCCGGGGAACTTTCTTATTCGATCATGCTTAGCAGTTTTATCCACAACATAATTAATTAAAAACACAAGTAAAAGTCGTGGCTTTGGGAGCCACTAGCCAGTATCCGATTTTTGCGTGGCTTATTAACGCCTTTTTCTGGTATGCCATATTTGACGTATTTTTCGAAAAAACCTTGCTTTTCTAAATATTTGAGCGAATGCTTGCATCATTCTTTTTTTAATCAATATGAGGGGACGACTTCAACTTCCATCCGATTTGAGCACGAGACTTGAGAGGGCTTTTCCAACAGAGAATATGCCACTTGGCGTAGATAGTCGTGATGCATTCAATCAATGGCTCATGGGCTTCGAATCACTTCCGAGGTTGACTGAAAATGATTTTGCTGAATTTTGGGACAGAATGCAAGTTGCTACTGTTAATGGTTTTTGGGGAGACCAAAATCTTCGACGCTATTGCAAAAACCTTATGTCTGCACTAGAGGAAGGACATTTGAGTACAGAAGAGTTAAGACCTGCTCAGGCAAACTAGCGATGCTTCAAAAAAGCAACTCAAACCGAGCTGCTTTTTTGGTATGACTTGAAAAATACCTTACGCCATCATGCTGCGCAGCATCCACGCGGTTTTTTCGTGGATTGTGGCACGACCGATAAAGAGATCGGCGGTGACTTCGTCGTCGGCTGCTTGTGCGACCGGAACGCCTTCTTCAAAAGCTTTGGCAAGAGTCTGATGGTCTTTGCACAGTTGTGCGATCATCTCGTTGGCGGTCGGAACACCCTTGCTGTCTTTGATCAATGATTTTGCAGCAAAATCGGCAAAACTGCCGGGGGCAAAAGCCTCAAGTGCGCGCATGCGCTCCGCAAGTTCATCGACCGCGGTAAAGAGGTCGGTGTATTGCTCCTCGAACATGGTATGAAGTGCGTGAAACATCGGACCGGTCACGTTCCAGTGAAAGCAGTAGGTTTTGGCAAGCAGGACATAACTGCTGCCAAGCACGACAGAAAGCGTGTCGGTGACTTTGGAGGTTTTTTTGCTCATATTTGTAATAAGATGAAAATCTTTGCTTCTTAAAAATATGCCTCCGCTCAAAAAATGCAACGGCTTTTTGGAAATGGAGTTGACAAAAATGTTAATATATCTAAAGTAGAAAATATATTTATTACATTACTATGTCAGAAAATGCAAAAGAAGTTATTGCTGATGAAACTGTGAGTCTCACAGCAGTTGAACTTTACAGGTTTACAACAGGAAGAAATCCAGATGAAACTGAAGGAAGAGATAAGGATCTCCACGAGATTCAACTCGATCTGGCTGAGCGTTTGGAGCGCTTACTCAATAGTGCGAGAGATGCTATCGACACAGTCGGATATTCGGGAATGCCGATTTATATTACTACTTCAAACATTCACAGGGATTGGCTCGATACACTTTACGCTCTCTATATGTCTGCAATGTACGATATGAATACTCCTAGGTTGCGTCAAATCTCGCAATACATCCAAACACTCATTGCTCCACTTAGCGAAACAGATGAGACAGGAGAGGTGTTCGAGAAGGTGTCGGATCAGTTTGCAACTGACCTTCGAAATATGGACGCGAATATACAAAATTTCTTGCGAGATAATGAAGTGCTGAGTAAATTAGAAGTTTCTTAAAAGTAGCTACTATAACTCAACGACCCACTACGATTTTATCTGAACTCCCTATTACTAAGCGAGAATTTACTACTCATTCACCACAACGGTAAACCCGGCATTGCCGAGAAACTCTTTTACCTTCGCGATCTGCTTTGGTGTCGGTGGTGATACATCTTTGAGATCGTACCCGAGTCCGAGTTCTTTCCATTTGTAGATGCCCATTTCGTGATAGGGGAGCAGTTCGATCAGCTCAAAATCTACCGTTTTTAGATATTTGGCGAGATCTGTGAGATTTTGCTTGGTGTCGGTGTAGCCGGGCAAAACGATCAGGCGGAACCAGATGCGCTTGTGCAATGTGTTTAGGAGTTCGATATTGCGGAAGATCAGGCGATTGCCGGCGCCGGTCAGATATTGATGGATATTGTCGTCCATGTGCTTGAGACTGATGAGGAACAAGTCGGTATATTCCGCGATCTGCTCGATGACATGCGGCGGCGCGCACAGCGAAGTATCGACTGCGGCATGAAGATTGTGTTCTTGGCAGAGTCGTAAAAATTCCACCAAAAATTCCGGTTGGCTCACCGGATCGCCGCCACTGACGGTGACACCACCGCCGCTCGCGTCAAAATAGGGCTTGTTGACAAGGATCTTTTGCACCAGCTCTTCTGCGGTCATCTGCGGTGCGTTCTTGGCATAGACGACATCGATGTTGTGGCAGTATTTGCAGCGAAGTGGGCAACCGGCGAGGAAGACGACAAAGCGGATGCCGGGTCCGTCAAGCGTACCGAACGATTCGAAGGAGTGGATGTTGCCAACTGTCTTTTGTTGAGTTTTGCTCATGGTTTGCTCCTTTTTGAGAAGATTTCTCATTAAGGATTTAGGATTTAAGAAGTTAGATTTAAGAATCTTATAGTTTTTATCATAACCTCGTGTGATTCTGTACCAAATCTTCAATCATGAATCTTGAATCGTAAATCTACTTTTTCCCTCTGCCTGCCGATTCCGGTCACTTGTCCGCCGTGGCGGAAGCCGGAATGACTTCTTAAAATTTTTCATGGAAAGTGCGCGCGATCACTTCTTCCTGCTGCTTTTTGCTGAGATTGATAAAATGCACGGCATAGCCGGAAACGCGGATCGTCAGTTGCGGATATTTTTCGGGATGCCTCATGGCATCTTTGAGGACTTCGCGGTTCAGCACATTCACATTCAAATGAAAGCCGCCTTTCGCAAAGTACCCGTCAAGCAAAGCTTTGAGGTTGTCGATGCGCTGCGGTTCGCTCTTGCCCAGCCCTTTCGGTACGATCGAGAAGGTATTCGAGATGCCGTCCTGACAGTATTCGTAGGGGATCTTTGCCACCGAATTGAGTGACGAGATCGCGCCGTGACTGTCGCGATTGTGCATCGGATTCGCTCCCGGAGCAAAGGCTTCGTGCGCTTTGCGCCCGTCGGGCGTGGCGCCGGTATGGTCGCCATAGACGACATTGGCGGTGATGGTGAGCAGGCTCAGCGTATGCTTTGCATTGCGATAGGTCTTGTACTTTTTGAGTGCGGTAATAAACTCTTTCACGACTTCGGTGGCGATGCTATCGACGCGATCGTCATCATTCCCGAATTTGGGGAAATCACCCGTGATCTCGAATTTTCTCGCCACTCCGTCTTTGTCGCGGATGGCTTTGACTTTGCCATATTTGATCGCCGACAAGCTATCCGCCACCACCGAAATACCGGCGATGCCGAATGCCATCACGCGCTCGACATCGACATCATGAAGTGCCATTTGGCTGTCCTCGTAATTGTATTTGTCGTGCATGTAGTGGATGGTGTTCATCGTGCCGACATAGCGTTTAGCAAGCCAATCCATCTGTTTGAAGAATGCCGCTTTGACTTCGTCATAATCGAGCGTGGTGTGGTGTTTCAATTTCGGCACATTATCGGCGATCGGTTTGCCGTCGAATTCGTCCTTGCCTTCGTTGATGGTCATCAGCAGGAGTTTTGGCATGTTGCAACGCGCCCCGAAAAACTGCATCTGTTTGCCGACCGTCATTGCCGAAACGCAACAAGCGATCGCGTAATCGTCGCCATAGCGCGGACGCATCAGATCGTCGTTTTCAAACTGGATCGCGCACGTATCGATCGCTGTTTGTGCGGCGTATTTCTTAAAATTATCCGGAAGTGCCGTCGACCACGCGACGGTGATATTCGGCTCGGGCGCCGGTCCGAGATTTTTGAGCGTATGGAGCAGGCGAAAGGTCGTCTTGGTCACAAGTGTTCTGCCATCGATCCCTTGTCCGCCGATCAGGCACGTGACCCACGTCGGATCGCCGGCAAAGAGTTCGTTATATTCCGTCGGGCGCAAGTGTCGCACGATACGCAGTTTCATCACAAAATCATCGATGATCTCTTGCACGCCGCTTTCGTCCAATGTCCCATTCTTGAGATCCCGTTCGGCGAAGATGTCGAGAAAGGCATCGATCCTGCCAAAACTCATGGCGGCGCCATCCTGACATTTGACCGCAGCGAGATAGGCAAAATACGTCCATTGCACCGCTTCGCGAAAATTTTCCGCCGGACGCGAAATGTCACTGCCATAGCTTGCCGCCATCTCTTTCATCTCTCGAAGCGATGTCATCTGTTCGGCGACTTCTTCGCGCAGGGCGATCTGCTCACCGGTCATTTCGGTCACATAGGTATTCAAATATTCCTGACGGTCTTTGATCAAACGATCGATGCCGTAGAGCGCCACGCGACGATAATCTCCGATGATGCGACCGCGTCCGTAGTTGTCGGGCAGACCGGTGATGACACCGGTTTTGCGCAAAAGTCTGCCATCCGGTGTATAAAAATCTTCCCAGTCTTTATAAATATCAAAGACGCCATCGTTGTGCGTTTTGCGGTACTTGCTGAATATTTCTATGACTTTGGGATCGAGGGTAAAGCCATAGGCTTCACAGGCATATTGGACCAACCGAACGCCGCCTTTCGGCTTGATCGCCCGCTTCAGGGGCTTGTCGGTCTGCAGTCCCACGATCACTTCGTTTTTTTTGTCGATATACCCGGGAGCATGACTCGTGATCGTCGCCGGCGTTTTGGTATCTACATCGAGCACGCCTCCGGCAGCATGTTCTTGATGGATGACATCACTAAGCTTTTTCCAGACTTTTGCGGTCCGCGCGGTCGGCTTTGCCAAAAAATCCCCGCTTCCGTGATACGGCGTATAATTCTGCTGGATAAAATCGCGGACATCGATTTCATCGTGCCAGAGTCCGAGTTTGAAGGAAATCTCTGATTTTTTCATAATCATAGTGCAAAAAGTGGTGTTTGGTTTTTTCTCCTTTAGTATACCTTTTTTCGGTCCAAGAAGTCAAAAAGCTGATGATCTCACAGTTTTTTTGGAACCATTGCTTTATAATTTGTCCAGAATCCTGATCTGGCTCTCTGCTACTCCGGCTTGCATTTTTCCCGAAAAAAGTACTATAATAAGAGAACAAATCACAAAAACAAATATGGCGAACGAATTTATCGGACTGATCGGCTTGGCATTTTGTGGAGGAGCTTTTGGTGCCGCGTTTGGCGCGCTGCCATCATTTATCCTGTTTGGGATATTGGTAATGATCGGGAGCGTATTGTCAGTGGTGATGGGCAATGACGCCTTTTTGACCCAGCTTGCATTCGGCGGAATCTTCGGTCCCCATGTCGCCTTTGCGGGAGGCGTGGCGGCAAGCGCTTTTGCGGCGCGCAAAAAACTCCATGTCAACAATGGACGCGATATCATCACACCGCTTATTTTCGAAAAAAACACCGAACCGCTGCTGGTCGGCGGTCTCTTTGGTGTCTTCGGATTTTGTCTGAACTATATTCTCCTCTCGCTCATTCCCCTCGCTATTCCCCAGATCGATACCATCGCCGCTACCGTCTTTTTTAGCGGAGTGATGGCACGCATCCTTTTTTCCGATCGACCGGTGGTCAACACCAAGACCCAATTCACCAAATCCGCGCTAGGCGACAAAAAACTCGGCATCTGGCTGCCGTGGGAATCGGATTGGCTCAGTATTACGTTTTTGGGCGCCGTGCTCGGACTGATCGCCGCCGAAGTCGCCATCATTACCGGTATGCCGTTTTTGATGTTCGGTATCGCCGCTTTCTCACTCCTCTTTTTGCAGTTTGGCGACCATGTTCCGGTGATGCACCATATCGTGTTGCCGGCGAGTCTGGCGGCGGGAATCGGTGATTCGCTCATCTTTGGCGTTTTGTTTGGTGTTCTCGGTGCGCTCTTCGGCGAGCTGGGCGCACGCCTCTTTTATAATCGCGGCGATACCCATATCGATCCGCCGGCGTTTTCGATCTTTATGACGTCGGTCTGTCTCGCGATCGTGATTCCGTTTGTTGATACGCTCAATTGGCTTATCGGCTAAAGGAAGTGCTGATAAATTCCGAAATACTGCGTCAACTGCGCCAAAGCATGCCCTTGACTCTGATCGAGGGTCCACTCATCGTCCCGAGGCGCTCGGGACGACTCGTTATGATTTTGGCTTGTTTCCTTGTCTTTCGAAAATTTCTCAGCGCTTCCTAGTCTTCACTCTCACTCTCTTCCGATTCGATGGTTTCGATCTGGCGGTTTTGTTCCGCGTGTACCGACCGGATATTGCGGAGGACTTTAGGCGAAACATGAAACAGCAAGGAGCGATCGCTCGCTTCAAAAATACCGCTCGTGCTCCCGTATTCATTGAGGAGTTTTTTCTTCGTCTCCTTTCCCATGCCGGCGACATCATCCAGGATCGAAGCGGTCTCGGCGGTCTTGCGGAGATTTTTGTTAAACGAAA
>CAZYXI010000012.1:0-11110 GCA_964651215.1 uncultured Candidatus Peribacteria bacterium | reverse complement strand
GATCTTTCAGGATTTTAAGTTACTGAAGAATAAAACGGTGTTCGAAAATGTCGCCTTCGCCATGGAAGTATGCGGCGAAACGAATGCCGAGATCGAGGAACGCGTGCCGGAAGTCTTGGATAAAATGTACCTGTTACCGCTTGAGAACAAGTTTCCGCATCAGCTCTCCGGCGGCGAAAAACAACGCGTCGCCATTGCGCGCGCACTTGTCCATCGACCAAAGCTTTTGGTCGCGGATGAACCGAGCGGTAATCTCGATCCGGATAACACGTACGAAATCGCAAAGATCCTCAAAGAGCTCAATGAAAAAGACGGAATCACGATCATTGTCGCAACTCACGACCGCGAACTCGTCGAAGTGCTCAAGCCACGAGTGATCGTACTCGAACGTGGAGTGATCGTAAGCGATGAAAAAAACGGCAGTTTTCCAAGACGCAAAGAGGCGATGGTGATCAGTTGACGATCGATCCGAGTTTGGCGGTGAAAGCTTCTTTGCTCATCGCACCGACAATATCGCCGATGACTTCGCCGTTTTTGAAGACCTTGAATGCCGGAATACTCATGATGCCGTATTTTTGTGCGGTGTCGGGATTTTCATCGACGTTCAGTTTGCCGACCTTGACATCGGTGAGTTCGGTTGAAAGCGCGTCGATCACCGGTCCCATCATCTGACATGGACCGCACCATGAAGCCCAAAAATCAACAACCACCGGTTTGTCGGCATCCAAGACTTCGGTTTGGAAATTATCATCTGTAAAGGTGTGTGCCATAAAGATGCAAAAAGAAAAGCAGTCCTATTATGCTCTTGATGACAGTCTGATACAAGTGTCGATTGTGACCTGGGCGACAAGATAAAGACTATGGTTCGAGAAAACCACCGACCTGATGGTTCCACATATCGGCATACACACCGTTTTTTGCGAGCAAATCATGGTGACCACCGTCTTCGATAATAGACCCATTTTCGAGAACGACAACGCGATCCATCTTGAGGATCGTCGAAAGCCGATGGGCGATCACGATTCCGGTACGCCCTTCAAGCAGTGCAAAAATCGCTTGCTGCACTTTTTTTTCTGTGATGGAATCGAGCGCACTCGTCGCTTCATCGAGCACGACGATCGGTGAATCTTCCAAAAATGCGCGCGCAATGGCGATGCGTTGACGCTCGCCGCCGGAGAGTTTGACTCCGCGTTCACCGACCATGGTGTCGAATCCGGAAGCAAAATTTTCGATAAAATCGAGCGCTTGCGCCTTCTCCGCTGCCGCACGGATTTCGGTAAAACTGGCGTCCGGTCTGCCAAAAGCGATATTCTCGGCAATCGTCCGATGAAACAAATCCGGTTGTTGTGGAACGAGAGAAATATTCCGTCGAAGTGATTTTTGGGTGACCTTGGCAATATTTTGCCCATCGATCAAAATCTCACCACTTTGGATATCGAAAAAGCGAAAGAGGAGTTTGGTAAGCGTGGATTTGCCGGCGCCGGTGTGTCCGACCAATGCCACATGTTGCCCCGCCGGGATAGCAAGGGAAAAATCATGGAACTGCGATTCTTCATCGGAATATGCAAAGCAGACCTTTTTGAAATCGATTTTACCGTCCCGGACAAGAAGCTCGTTTGCATCCGGTCGGTCTTGTACCGAAGGAATCGTTTCGAAGATATCTGCCATTTCCTTGCCATCGGCGATCGCTTGAAAAAAGTTGCGCATTTTTTTGCCGAAATCCCACAAGCCATAAAACATCATCAATAAATAACTTTGGAATAAGACAAAATCTTCAACAGCAAATTCACCGGCTTGCCATCGTCGAGTCATCAAATAGAGCAGTGCGAATTCGAGGGCAAAAATCGTCAAGGCCTGCATTGCATCTCCCAAGGCACTCAAGCCCCACGACACCAGACGATTGCGATACAGCTCTGCAGAAACATCTTTTGCCCGCTGAGATTCTTCGGCTTCTCGTGCAAAAATTTTGACGGAAGTCTGGTTTGAGAATGAATCGGCGAATACCGCTCCGACACGCGAGTCACTTGCAGCAGTCGATTCGTCAAATCGCAGTTTCCACAACGAAAACCAAATATTTCCGCCCAAAAACAGACATGCCCATAAGAAAAAGGCAGCGGCAAGCCTCGGTTCTTGATACAAAAAAACACAAAAAATAATCACGATACGAAATCCTTGATTCAGGAGAGTAAATGTGAACCAATCATACATCGCCTCAAACGCTCTAATAAAACGACCAAGTTTTTTGACGAGCGAACCGGTAAAGGTATTTTCGAAAAACTGGAGGGACTGGTTTTGGATCGCCAAAAAGCCTTTTTGATCTAAGTCACGCATCACTCGCGATTCAAACAGGAGTATTGCGATATCAAAAATCCGAAAACTGACCCACTGCAAAACGTAAACCGCGAGGGCGAATAGCAAAAGCATACCGGTATGCTCTAAGGGGACTTCGCTTGGTGATCGGGCGAATAAAGCGGCGTAGACACTGAACAAGAATGGCGGAAGAGAGCTAAAACCCGCTGCGACCAGGATCATGATATTACTGACCATAAACCATCCGAAATGGTCTTTGATTGTCGGCCAACAATGTTTGAGGATTTTTTTCACGATAAGAAAATCGGATGAGCTTTGCAGCTTAGCAGAAAGAATAACGGAGGAACAATAGTTTTTGTTTCGTTTTGCTCGTATTATCTGCTTCTTTTATGTCGCGCAATCATCACATCAAGTTTCGGCAAACAAGGAAACTGAGTAAACATTCGAAGTCCATTGTCTTCCATACATTCGCGAACCTGTTCTGCTGTAGCTCGATTAAAATGACCATTGCATTCGAGCGTTTCATACCCTTGAACATACAATTCATGGAGTCGAGATTGATGCTGACAATATGAATCGACCATAAAAACAATCCCATCCTTAGAAAGCAAGTCTCTGATTTTCTTGATAGCAACCTCCAAGTCAGGAAAATGATGCGTAACCGCCATCGCCGAAATCACATCGAATCTTTCAAAATTATCTTCAGGCATTTCTTCTAGCGCTGTTTGATTTCGTGAAAAATGAATCCGTGAATCATTTGGTACAATTTCCTTCTTCGGAAGATGTAAGTCGATGCCTAGGAAATCGACTTTCCTGACGCAATCAGCGACAGTAGCACGAACGATTGCATCGGTCTTGTTGCCGTACTTGCAACCGACATCAAGAATATGGCAAGTATCATTCGTAAAAAGAAGGTCGTATTCTGTAAGGATTTTGCGGACATTTGGTACGACAATCGTGGTAAATCCCAGATTCCGCACGTGAAAATAAAATCGATCAAACCATTGCTTTTCGCGCTCGGCATAAGACTCTCGAGTGCGGTCATTTAAAACGTCACAACTATCCACCTTTAGAAAAAAACTGAATTGTATTTTGCTTTTAAATTTCTACAATGTCAATTACCCTGAGGTGTTGCCCTTGTCGAGCAAAAACTCCTTCAACTGATGCATCGCCTTTCCTCTGTGACTGACTTGGTTTTTTTCGGTCGGTGACATCGCGGCATATACTTTGGTGTGTCCTGTGGGAATAAAAAGAGCGGACACCGGAATCCCGTGCGGGATTTCGCATTGCGGCTCTTTCGTCAAAATCCCGAGTGTCGATCCGTGGAAACTGGTACGCGTATCGCCATCGACAAATGCCGCCACGCAATGGAACGTCGCAGAGCGATCGCTTTCGGTCTCCATGCGGCGGAGAAAAAAATCGAGCCACTCTTCGTCACTCGCCTTCTCCCCTGCTCCCCAACGGCGGGTCTTGACCCCCAATTCGCCAGATAGCGCCGCGACTTCGATTCCGGAATCTTCGGCGATCGTTGGCAAGCCCGTCTGACGAAAAAAGGCTTCCGCCTTCAAAAAAGCGTTCGCTTCGTAGGTCTCCCCGGTTTCCGCCACATCGTTCTCTAACTCGAGATCGGCAAGCGTGACAAAATCGAACGGCAGATCGCCCAAGACTTCCATCATTTCTTTGTACTTGCCCTTATTGCCGGTGGCGATGAGGATTGTGGTCATGGGAATGATGGTTCGGGAATCCGGAAGGCAGGCTTACTTCGACTCGTCCTCATTTGTTGCTGGTCCGGATGCCTTGGAGTCGGTGTTGGCTGCTTCCGCCTTTTGCTCTTCGCCCAAAAACTGGGCAAACAGTTTTTTGAGACGCAGCATATTGCCTGTCCTTTCGCGGTAGTCGGCATCATCCGTTCCGTGGCTATGTCCGGAATGATGGTTGTGTTCGGCGATCGCCGCATCGATATCGGTTTCACTGACTTCCGGTTTTGCTTCGGCAAGGACTTTGCCGAGCACAAGGCGCTGCTTGGCACGTTTTTCCGCTTCGGGGCGCATTTCTTTGCGGACTTCTTCATCGGTCTTTTTGAGATTTTCGAGATGCTTTTCCCAACTCATCCCCGTTTGTTCCATCTGCTGCTGCATAAAACCGATCATATTGTTGATCTCTTCGTCCACGATGATATCGGGGATCTCGCATTTGGCGTCTTTCGCCCATGCTTCGATCAGTTCGCTCTCTCTGCGTTGACGCTCGTCTTCTTCCGCTTTTTCGAGAAGGATCTTTTCGATTTCGGCGCGGAGCTCGTCCGGACTCATTTCTTTGCCAAAGATCTGTTTTGCAAACGCCTCATCGACTTCCGGCTGGATCTGCTCTTGCACGGAATGGACGGTGATGTCGAAGTGGACTTCTTTGCCCGCCATGTGCTGCGCGTGATAATCCTGAGGAAAGGTGACAGGAAAGGTCTTGTCTTCGCCTTTCTTCATACCGATGATCGCTTCTTCGAATCCGGGGATAAAGTTGCCGTCGCCCAAAATGATCGGGTGCATTTTGCTCTGCGTGCCATCAAGCGGCACTCCATCCGGCGTTTTGCCGGCAAAATCGACTTCGACAAAATCACCTTTTTGTGAAGCACGATCCACCGGTTTGCGCTCTTTAAAGCGGTCTCTGAGGTTATCGATGACCTCATCGATTTCTTTCTTGGCGATAGTGAGTTTTTTCTTGGGGATCTTCACCTCTTCCCACTTGCCGAGTTTGATCTCCGGCAACACCGTTACGATCGCGGTAAAACGGAACGGATCGATCGATTCGAGCTCGACTTGGGGTCGGTCGATCGGTGAGAGATTTTCGTTGACGATCGCTTCCGCGAGCAGTCGCGGGACGGCGGTATCGGCGGTTTCGGCGAGGATCAGTTCTTCACCGTATTTTTCGATGAGCACTTTTTCGGGAATATGACCCTTGCGGAAACCGGGGATATTCGCCTGTGCGGAGATCTTGTCGAGAGCTTGTTTGCGAAAGGAGGCGATCTTGTCGGCACTCGCTTCGATAACAAGTTTGACTTGGGATTTCGGGAGATCGGTGCGTTTGATGTCCATAGGATAAAAAAACATGCCGTGGGATACTAACGGCAATGCTCGGGAAAGACAAGTCAAGCCGCAAAATGCGACAACGATTTTTGACAATTAAGAGTGAAAACGGCAGATTAGAAGGCGATTTTTGCATGATGACAATATGAATACCGAATCGAAGCAAAGCGCAAGCAGTAAGCAAAAATTGTCATTGTTTTGGCGTCTTCTTACTCTCGCCGCCGCGACCGTCGGAGGCGGGTTTTTGTTGATCGTATTTTGGATCGCGCTTTTGCCGGCACCGTTTGTGCTGGGCGGAAATGAAAAAAACATCGACCGTCAGATCGCCGCCAACGGACGGTTTTTGATCGAATTTTCGGCACGCATGGACCGCACCAGTGTCGAAAAGGCGATTTCGACGGAACCATCGCTCGAAACGGAATTTGAATGGCAGAATGACCATGCCGTTGCGATCGTGCCCCAAAGTGCTTTGACGGAAGGAGAGACGATCGTCGTGAGGATTTCGGAACATGCCAATGATTGGCTCGGAAAAAGTATTGCCGCTCCCGTGGTGTTTTCGTATCTCGTCACGACCGCACCCCAAGTCAGCATGGTCTCGCCGATTTCCGCAAATGACTGGCACAATGCACAAAACCGCGACGCAGAAGACACGGATCGACTTCTGCCGGAAAGCGTCCTCTGGAAAAAAGGCGAGCCGATCACCGTCATGCTCGATCGACCGATCCGCACCCTCCGCAACGAAAACCAAGAAGACAGCGAGGAGTTGTTTGGACGATTCTTATCCTTCGACCCACCGATCAAGGGGAAATTTTCCGCATTGGGAACGACAGCGTTCGAATTCGTCGCCGACGAAGAGAGCTGGCCGCAATCACAAGAGGTCACCGCCACACTCAAAGCCGGATTACCAAGTATCGACGGCGGCAGCACTACCGAAACGATCACCTGGACACTGCGGACGCCTCCTCCCATGTTGACCGAAGTCATGGTCGGCGACCGGATACTCGACTACAATGACGAGACGAAGACATTTTCGGGACAATATATCCTTCCCTCCGCTTCGATCCGTATGGACTGGAACATGCCGCTTGATATCGAAAGTCTCTTTGCGAAGATGACGATCTCGCCGGAACGCACGGTTAAAAACGACATCATCAAGCGCGGCGATCAAAAGAACGATCTTGTCTTTATGGATTTCGATCCGCCGCTCGCTCGCGGCGAGACGATCGAAGTCGTGATCGATCGGGGGGTCGATCCGCTGAGTGGCGGATCCGCATCCGTCGATCCGTTCCGGATCTTGTTTGAGACGCTTCCCGAGCCTTGTGTCAGGATCGCCCGCGAAGGCGCTCCTCGTGGGATCAGTATCGATCCAAACGGTGGAGTCGAGTTGGAATTCTGCACCCTGACAAGCCGCTGGGACGAAACCGAGCAGGAAGAATATTCGATGCAGGCGGCGCTTCGCGAACATCTTGTCCTAACCCCCTCGATCGAAGAGGACGACCTGGACATCAGTTGCAACGGCACGATCTGCACCTTGTGGTTTCCCTCCGAACCCCGCGACCGCTTCGAGATATCCTTTGAGCCGGGGCTTGAGGATATTTTCGGACAAGCCGTTCCCACAGATGGCTTTACTGCCGTCGTGACGGTCGATGATTATCCGCCACTGCTGACATCCCTCACGCGCAGCGGTCTTCGCAGCACCTATGATGCCGCCGAACCGGTCGGAGTCTATTTTACGACACGCAATGTTCAAAGTCTCGAGTTTGTCAGCTGTAGCGTTCCGACGGAGACCGTGCGCCGCATCGAAGCCGAAGGCGGTTGGGGTTGGAACGAGTTTTCGTGTGCTCGCTCCGGCAACAACACGCGTTCGCGTACCATTGCGATCCCGGGAGAAACAAACGCGACAAGTATCTTCGAAGTGCCCCTTTTTCCGGATGAACGACTCCCCGAAGTCGGTACCGTCTATTTTTGGCAAGCCTCGTCTCCGCAAGTGCGCGATCCGTGGAACAACGAGATCAGAAGGTTTTCGGGTGCGGTCTATCCCATCAATGCCGGTCTCACTTTGCAACACGGTGAAGATTTTGTCACTGTCTGGGCAAACGATTTTGCAAACGGAGAACCGGTCGAGGGCATGGATATCAGCCTGATCAACCAAGGTGGCAATGTCGCCGGCAATGGCAAAACGGACGAACGCGGACTTCTTACCTTGCAAAGACCCGACGCGGAAGCCGCTTTTTTTGTCGAAGGGAGAACGGAGACATCCGCCGCTTTTGTCGGTTCGACGTGGGAAGACGGGATCGCAACGTGGGATTTTGGACTCGATTTCGACTGGCGATCTTCACCGAGCTTGACGGGAACGATCATTACCGACAGACCGATCTATCGCCCCGGTGACACGGTGAATTTCAAAGGGATCCTGCGCAACGATATCGATGCGAGCTTCGAGATCCCGCTTCAGAAAGAAATCTTTATCACTGTCGAAAACAGTCGCGGAGAAGAGATCTTGGCAACGGAGCAAACCCTTGATGAATATGGTACGATCGCCGGAACATTGGCTCTTGCTGCCGAAAGCAGTACCGGGATGTATCAGGTCTTTGTCAGCACCTCTGCGGAGCGCGAATGGAATAAGACCGTCAGCAGTGTCTTTTGGGTCGAAGAATACAAAAAGCCGGAGTACAAGGTCTCCTTTGCGGGCAATGAAGAATTTGTCTCGGGTGAGACCTTCGCCACCACCATCACCAGCGAATATTTCTTTGGCACGCCGCTCAAAAACGCGACCGTCGAATGGCATGTCATCGCGTCGCCGCTTTATTTCGACCGTTGGTCCGGGGGTGGCTGGTTTTCGTTCGGGACTGATGACAACTGGTGTTTCTGGTACTGTCCCGACACCCAACAAACGGTGGAACGCGGCACCGGAACAACCGATGAAGATGGTAAATTCGCAATTTCGTTTCCGATCGAAACGGATGCCCATGTTTTTTACACACTGACTGCGACGGTGGTCGATGCCAACGGCCGCACCGTCTCCGCAACGCGGACCACACCGGTTTTTTCCGGAGAATTCGTCCTCGGCGTACGGACGACTGATTTTTGGCTCGATGAAAACAACAACAGCCTGACCGCCGAAGTGCTCGCCACCGATACCGACGGCAATGGTTTGCCGGGCAAACGAATCAACGCCACGCTCCAACAGGTGACGTGGAACAACATCAAAAAACAAGATGTCGATGGCAATTTCTATTGGGAAAACACGCAAGAATTTTCCGATATCGCAACGATGTCGGTGACGACGAATATCGGCGGAAAGACGGAAATCACCTTTCCGTTGACGAAAGACAAATCGAACTTCGGTGCGCTCCGGGTCCTGGTCGAAGCGGAAGATGAGAAGGGAAACCGTATCAGCGCCGCCGATCAGACTTGGCGCAGCTCGGATGTCTTTATGACGCAAGCCATCCGCAACAACAATGACCGCATCGATATCACAGTCGAAACTCCGGAAGTCGCTCCCGGCGAGACGATCCGTATCTTACCGGAATCCCCTTTTGCCGGTGATGTCTGGGCATATATAAGTGTCGGTCGCAAACAACTTGTCTTTCGAGATGTATTCTTGTGGCGAGCGGGAACACCGATCGAAATCACAGCGACCGAGGCGATGATGCCGAACACTTTTGTCTTTGTGACACTCTTTCAGGGCAGAGGCGACCTGTATGCGATCCGAGACGATCTGGCGGAATTTCACGAACAAAAACAGGCCCTGACTCAAGCGGAAGAACGCGTCGTCGCCCTGCGTAACAAACTCGGGAATATCACCGATTCGCTCCTCGATGAAAATTCGGCGGAGATCATGGATGCCCTCCGCAAGGGCATGGAGACGACCGAACAGGATCTGGCATTTGCCGCACAAGAAGTCTTATCGCTGACAGATCAGCTCGCAGACCTCGAGGCTTCGATCCGCGAAACGATCGGAGCGGAAGCCGAAATACCGGCGGTATCAAACGCCGAACCCTATCCGGAAATCAAATTCGGTATTACACCTGTCAAAGTCTCGGCGGAAAGCAAACGATTGGCGGTCAAGATCGCTCCGACCAAAAGCGAATACCTGCCCGGAGAAGAAGCGGAGGTCGTATACAACATCACCGATAGTTTCGGGAATCCGATCGAAAACGCCGACCTTTCCATCGCGGTCGTGGACGAATCGCTCCTTGCACTCAAGAGTCGACAAGATGAGGATATCTTTGCCGTCTTCTTCCACCTGCGTGACCTCGGTATCCGCCTGGCAAGCTCACTCGTGTATTTTATCGATCGACTCGATGTCGATACCCTGGGCGGACAAAAAGGAGGTGGAGGTGGAAGCGATCTGGAACTCCTGCAAAAAAAACGCGGTGAGTTCCGCGACACCGCTTTTTGGCTCGCCAATATCCGAACCGATATCAATGGAGAAGCGAGGAGCAAGTTCCGATTGCCGGACAATGTCACGAGCTGGCAGATCTGGGTGACGGCAAACACCGAAGATTCGCGTTTTGGCAGCGCCAAGATGAATTTTTTCAGTCGCAAACCGCTCTTGGTGGTCCCGTTGGCACCACGCTTTTTGATCGCCGGCGATACCGCCACGATCGGAGCGACGATCGTCAACCGCCATTCCGATGAATTGATCATCACCGCTGATTTTTCGGCACAAAACGCCGAGATCCTCCGCAAAGACGCCGGAGTCTTCCGTATCGCCGGCAACGAAGAAACCACCCTGTACTACACCGTCAAAGCATCGGCGAACGACGAATCCCCTCTTGCCGAATTCGCACCGGCGATCTTTACCTTTTCGATCAAAGGCGATACGGCGACCGCCGTGGACACTCTTGAGATCACGGTACCGATCGAAGCACCGGCGATCGGTGAAAGCATCGCCACAAATGGGTTTTTGGATCAAGCGCAAACGTCTGTCACCGAAAAAGTCGGTATCCCCGGAGGGATCCTGCCGGATATCGGACAGATCTTCGTCACGGTTTCGGCGGGAGCGATCGGCGACCTCGGGAGTGGATTGGCGGCACTGGCGAGATTTCCGTATGGATGTACCGAACAGATCATCAGTTCGCATTTGCCAAATCTCGCGATCTTGCAACTGATAAGTGCACAAAAAGAGCTGTTTGAAGCAGACGCATTCGATGAGGCGAGCATACGTGAAATGATCACGACCGGCGTACAAAGTATCTATGCGATGCAGAATCCGGATGGCGGTTTTGGATTTTGGCAAGGCTCGGATCGAAGCTATCCGTTTCTGACAGCCTATGCGCTCTTTGGACTGGAGCAGAGTCTGGCAAGTGGCATCAGTATAGACAAGGACATCCGTGAAAAGGCGCGTGCCTATTTGCGACAAAAAGTCTGGGAAGACCTGCGCACCGTCCAAGTTCCCGCAGACGAGCCGAGCTTCCCGGATGCCGATGCGCGTGCCTTTGCCATGTATGTGTTGAGTTATGGAGACGATTTTGACGAATCGATGTTGTCGCGTCTCTATGAACGGCGCGCACAAATGTCCGCCGAAGGAAAGGCGTTTGTGATGTTAACGGCGCAACGCGTACTCAATGCACGCCCGTCACCGATAACGATGACGCTATTGCGTGAGTTGGAGCAAGCCGCTGTCCAGAGCGATCGCACCGCGAATTTTGAGCCGAGCGGATATAGTTGGAATTTCGGCTCGGATATCCGGACGACCGCCATCGCGATGTTGGCGA